>CALLHT010000158.1 GCA_938009335.1 uncultured Rhizobiaceae group bacterium | reverse complement strand
GATTTCCAAGGCCCAAAGACATGACGGCGAACGATTTCGTCCGCCGCCATAAATCCGATATTGTGGCGATTGCCTGAATATTTGGCTCCGGGGTTTCCTAGTCCTGCAATGATCAGCATGACTTGGGGTCTCCATTCGTATCGCCAGAAAAGGCTTACTCTTCGCCTTCTTCTTTCTTCTCACCAATGATTTCAGTTTCCGGTGCTTCCGGTGCGCCTTCATCTTCACTTTCCTCAGACTTGAGGCCAGCAGGTGCAGCGATGGTAGCAATCGTGAAATCACGGTCCGTAATGGTTGGCTCAACGCCTTCCGGCAGAGTCACAGAAGAAATGTTGATTGAATCGCCCAGATCAAACGGATTAAGATCGATTTCAAAGTTTTCTGGAATACTGTCCGCAGGAACGTTCACCTCAACCGTGAAACGCACAACGTTCAGAACGCCGCCCTTTTTGAGGCCCGGGCAAGTCTCGTCGTTCAGGAAGACAACCGGGATCTCAACCGTAACAACGGTTTTCTTGGAAACGCGAAGGAAATCCACATGCTGGATAAAATCACGAACCGGGTGCAGTTGGTAATCCTTTGGCAGAACGCGATACTCTTCACCATCGACTTTGATTGAAGCAACCGTTGTCATGAAGCCGCCACCATGAATTTTCATAGCGAGCTCCTTATAAGGAAGCGCAATTGAAACAGGGTCTTTTTTGTCGCCATAAATGACGGCAGGTACCATTGCGTTGCGGCGAAGTTCACGAGCGGCCCCCTTGCCAACTCGTTCGCGCAACTGGCCCTCAAGAACGTATGTGTCGCTCATAAGATTTAGCCTCTTGCTAATATGTGTTTGTGGCATCCCGGCGTTTCCCGGGAATTGTGATTTTCCAAGCTTAGAAAAAAAACAAACCCGCAGTGCCTCCAAGGGTGTCTGTGCGGGCAGGCGGGTTATAGGCGAAGTGCAGAAAAAGCGCAAGAGGAGCGGGAAGGATCTTTTTAAAACATAGGCAACAACAAAAGTAGCAGGTAAGACTATCTCACCCGCTACAGAATACGAAAAATTTCAGAGTTTTCGATTTGGGTTCTGCCCAAATATGCCAGTGAATGAAGAAAATTAACCGGGACCGGAACCGCCACCAACAAAGTTTTGAACTGCTCGTTGCAGATCGTCTGTCCGTTCAAGGTTTATCACCGTTTCAACAATCCCGGTTGCTTGATTTACTCTTTCATCCAATCGTAAGAAATCGGCATCGCGAAATTCTCTTGGGGCCCCAACAAAAGCGTTTGCATCAATAGAACCTCGTGCACTTTCGGTGTAACGTATCATCGCATTGTTAGCGTTGATTATATTTTGGGCAAGTTGTGGCGCATTATCGAAGTAATTTCTAATTACATTTGCCAATCGTCCGCCATAATTGACCCCAGCTGTTATCGCAGCTCCGCCGAGCGTAAATCCAGCGCCGGCTGTCAAGCCGGCATTTGCCAATCCAGCAGCGATTAATGCCAAAGTAACCGTTGTTGATCCAGCGTTGTCAACGATCACATCTCTTGTTAAAAATGGCCTTCTGTTTTCTGCTTCAGCAATAATGGCATCTGCATTCTGGACCGCATGCCCCAACTGTCCGTCCAACATAGCAACAATATCTTGATGGAGTGCAGCTATTCTATTATTGTCAATCGCGTCGGTAAATCCCCTGCCCGGAATATTTGGCATTCCGAGTATTCGTCGGCCGCGACGAGCCATCCAATCATTAAAGGTGTTCGTTATCCGAGGAAACACACCCTCTCTTTCCATCCCTTGTATCAGGCTTCTGTAACGTCCATTTGCAACCCCTTGCCGCGCTCTTTGTAAAGCCTGCCTAGTTTGGGCAACCATTCTATGGAATTGTGGATCAGCCTTGGCTTCCACAACTGTTCCGTTGGCTGCAACTTTTACGGTGTCTGTTTCATCGGGTGTGAATGTACCTTCAAACAAACGGGAGTCGTGATTGATGTCATTCTTTGCTAATACGAAGCGATCCCCAACATCGCCATCGGCCACCTGAATGCCTGCAGCTTTGGCTCTCTCACCAATGATCTCCCCAACCTCCGCCGCAGCAACATCATCTATAATGCCCTCAACCTGATTATCTGCGAGCAAAATGTTGCCTTTGCCTGTTTCATCTACAAAAGCGGCACCGGCAACACCCTCTGGTATGGCGTTTGCTACTTCACCGTTTTCAATTTGTTCAGCGGAGGCTTGAGCCACAGTAGAAACCTCGACGTCGCCGAGTTGATTATTTGCAATGGTTTCTGAAATGAACTGGTCAATCTTCGCGTTATCTTCTGCACTGCGAGCTTCGCGTTCCTTGCCGGTCAATGCAAATCCGATGTCGTCTCTGCCTTTTTCGGTCGAGGCTAGTTGAGAGAAATCGTTTCTGGCAGCAACTACTTTTTCAGACGCAGTTTGTTGGTTGATCTCCACTGTCTTTGCGAGTTCAGGTTCTGCAACGGTTGTTTCATCACCACTCAAGATCTCATCAATGTTTGCGACCGCTTCCGCTTCCGCATCCGCTGTTTGCATTGCGTCAGCTTCAGCTGGCTGGCCGGCCACTGGATTATTCGGTTGCGCGGTAGGAGAAGATTGATCTGTGTTTTGCAGATTGTTCGCGTTTGTGTTAGTTGAAGGCGAGTTCAGTTCCTTCTGAGCGTTCTGTAGCTCTTGCTGGAACATTTTGCTTTCATTGCTCTTTTGCCCTTGATTTGCAGCACCTTCGCTGGGACGCATGTCTGATGGTTGGTTACTTAATGTTTCCGTACTCGGGTCTTTAACACTCAGCATTGCATTATTCCTTCCACTACTTAGGTATATTTTGTTAACCATAAGCGTTAATATTGCTGACGAAAAATCCGTAATGACTACTTAGACCGTCTACGTAGTTGGAGTCTCTCGTGTTGTTTGAGTGGTGATCTTTGACAAAATTCTCTGCCAATCTCGGATTTCTCTGGACTGAACTTTCGTTGCCTGATGCTATTCATGCGGCGAAAGCTTCCGGGTTTGCAGCAGTGGAATGTCATTGGCCATACGATGTTGCTGCGTCCGAGGTAAAGGCCGCATTGGACGAAACTGGATTGCCAATGTTGGGCCTAAACACGTGGCGTGGAGATATGGCGAATGGCGATTTTGGTTTGTCTGCGGTTCCGGGCCGTGAGGATGAAGCGCGCGCTGCGATCGACGAAGCGATTGCCTATGCAGTTGCGATTAAGGCGCAGAATATTCATGTAATGGCAGGCAATGCGCAAGGAGAGGACGCTCGTCAGGCGTTTGTTGAGAATCTTACTCATGCCTGTGATCAGGG
The DNA here is from genome assembly GCA_938009335.1 of uncultured Rhizobiaceae group bacterium. Classification (GTDB taxonomy): domain Bacteria; phylum Pseudomonadota; class Alphaproteobacteria; order Rhizobiales; family Rhizobiaceae; genus JAALLB01. The sequence continues at coordinate 6,388 of CALLHT010000158.1, read as the reverse complement.
AGAAAGACATGACGTAATGATTTTGATTGAACCGATCAATCAATTTGACGCGCCGGATTACTTTCTTCGCAATTGCGAGCAGGCGGTTGAAATTATTGAAGCGGTTGGTTCGGATCATCTCAAACTCATGTTCGATTGCTATCACGCGGGTCGAACAGAGGGTGATGTGATCGGGGTGCTAAACACGGTCTTCCCGTTTATCGGTCACATTCAGTTTGCCTCAGTGCCTGATCGAGGCGAACCTGATTATGGCGATGTTGATTTTAAACACGTGTTCTCCGAGATTGGTCGCCTTGGCTGGACTAAACCGCTCGGCGCCGAATATAAGCCAGCAGGCGGCACTGATGAGGGTTTGGGTTGGATGCGGAAGTTAGGTTAGCGTTTTACTCTGCAACAATACTGCGTAACTCCAACTCTGCGATGCCTGCTGCAAAGTTCAAGCCCTTTTGCGTTTCAATGCTGAAAGGCTGAAGCGCGAAAGACTTTCCTGAACCACCTATGAGCGCATTCGCTCCCAAACCAACTGCAAAGGACGCGCTGGCGCTTGCGCCGATATAGTCGCCTGCAAGAAAGCCCGGCTTATATTCCTCCAACGCTGCTGCGACCACAATCCAGGTGATGAACCCTTCTTCTGTTTTCCCTATATCAATGCCAAGACGATTGATTGCGCCAAAATAATTGTCCTCACCCCAAGCGGTATCGTTGGATGTGAACACGCAGCTTATGTCTTTGGATGACCCGAGAATGAAGCCTGTTCCTTCATCGACAAAACATTCGAGCTTGCCCAATTCAATCAGGTCTTGCGCCTTTGTTTGAATAGGTGAAGCGAATAGAAACGCCGTCGCAATGAAAGCGGGTAGGGTGGCGAAAATCGGGCGCATGGGATTCTCCTTATTGAGCTACACTGTATCAGAGGAGTGAGACAAGGGGAAACAAGGTTTATGAGGGTACATCTGGTCTAGTCAAACAGGCTGGAAACGGATTTTTCAGAGGCCGTGCGCTTGACCGCTTCACCGATGAGTTCCGAGATGGAAACCACGCGAATATTGCTTGCTGCTCGAACTGCTTCCGTAGGCTGGATCGAGTCTGTGATCACCAGCTCTTTCAATTTGGAAGAGGTAATCCGCGCGACTGCCCCGCCAGACAAAACGCCATGTGTGATGTAGGCGGTCACGCTTGTTGCTCCCATATTGAGAAGCGCTTCGGCCGCATTGCAGAGCGTTCCGCCTGAATCGATGATATCGTCAATCAGGATACAATCTTTGCCGGAGACATCGCCAATGACGTTCATCACCTCGGACTCCCCGGGCTTGTCGCGGCGTTTGTCTACGATTGCAAGCAATGAGTCGAGACGTTTGGCAAGCGCTCTCGCGCGAACCACACCGCCCACATCTGGTGAAACCACCATGACATTCTCTACGTTCAAATGCTCTTTGGCATCGCGTGAAAGAACCGGAACCGCGAACAGGTTGTCGGTAGGAATGTCGAAGAAGCCCTGAATTTGTGCTGCGTGCAGATCCAAGGTGAGAACGCGATCTGCACCTGCCTTGGTGATCAGGTTTGCAACCAGTTTCGCAGAAATCGGCGCACGAGGTCCGGGCTTTCGGTCCTGGCGTGCATACCCGAAATACGGGATCACCGCGGTGATGCGGCGCGCTGAAGCCCGACGCAAGGCGTCGATCATGATCAGCAATTCCATCAAATGGTCATTGGCGGGATAAGCGGTTGACTGTAGAACGAAACAATCTTCCCCGCGCACATTCTCTTTGATCTCTACGAAAATTTCCTGATCAGCGAAGCGCTTAACGTTGGCTTTTCCCAGTGGGATGTCGAGATATTCTGTGACTTGGTTGGCAAGTTCTTGGTTGGAGTTGCCGGCAAAGAGTTTCATGTCAATTTACCGGAAATCCGGCCCCTGTCACTGGCCCGGTTAAGGTTCCGAGCCTTATCTGCCGAAAGTCTTACGGCAAGGTGCGACCCGCTGCAATGCTTTGCATACGATTATCCACGGGCTAGACGTTGTATGAGAAGGGTTAGCTCTTTTTCTTGTCGACCCAGGTTTTTAAACGCGAGGTGGTGCGATCTGCGACGCGTTTGAGTTCCACATCTGATATGGCAAGCCATGGATTGGTGTTTGACGCGCTACTGCGCTCTTGGCCGTTGATCCGATGCACACGCTTTCCGCTTTGGTCGAGTACATCCCAAACATAAACCAGAAGCGTGCTGGATCCATCATCCAGCGCGGAAAAATAGCCCTTCACCTGGTATTTTGCACCCGGTTGCGTTGACGGGAAAACAGCAAGCCCATCTTCCTGGGCAGACGTCCGCAATGATTTCGAAAGATTGGTAATCACCGATTGGGGTGCGCCTTCCACCGGTAAAAAGGTCATCGCATTTGATGTGTCGAGTGCTGCCACCTGGGTTTGGTCACTCGCTTGTGTGGCTGCTCCATCTGCCAAACCAGAGGAGGGTTGTTCTAGCTGAGCTTCTGTAACGTTTTGCGCAGGAGTCTGACCCGCATCTGCGGCGAGCGCGGTTTCATTGGTAGCTGTCGGTTGTGGCGTGGTTTGGGTTGCAGTTTGTGCTGTCGACTGAGCCGTTGCTTGAGGCTGCAACGTTGTATCAACCGTGTTGGTGCTTTGCGTGCAGGATGCCAAAAGCACGAAGCCGGTGAGTGTTGCGATCCGCTTTATGTTCAAGAAATTCATAGACACGTCTGTCATGCCAATATGCCCTTACTTTGATACTCACCCCAGCAGCGTTGTTTCATTAGCAGACAATCAGGTCAACATCGTGGCGGGATAAATCCTCAGGTCCTTTGTCAGTTGTGATGAAGCTTTGCCCTAAAGTCATGGCAGTTTCCGAAACGCTATCAAAAATAATCATGTGGCCGAAGATGACCATGCCCGGAACAATTTTGGTCTCGTTGCCGGAAAAGATCATAGGGCGGTCCATCCAGCATGGCGTATAGACCGCGCCAAGGGAATACCCGCATGCGTTGAGCCGGTGTTCGGAAAGTCCCGCATCATCCATGGCGTTCGCATGCGCATGAAACATGTCTGAGAAGGTATTGCCGACGGTCATCGCGCCCTTAACGCCCAAGAGTGCCGCCTTGGATGCTTCATAGAGTTCCTGATGTCTGGCGGTAGGTTCGCCTACCACAATCGTGCGCATCATTGCTGCATGGTAATGCGCCCATGCGCCGGACCATTCAAGCGTCAGTTGGTCATTGTCAGATAAATGCCTCCGCCCGGATTTATAGCGGCACAAAAGCGCGTCCTTGCCGGAGCCAATAATGAATTCATTGCCCGCGTAGTCTCCGCCCTTAGAGAATATCGCATTGTGCATGGCAGCCAGAATATCGCCCTCGAACGCGCCTGCCTTGGTCGTGGCAATGGCTGCATCCAAGGCATCGTCAGAAAGTTCGCCCGCCTTGCGCACATATTCAAGCTCTGCTTCTGACTTCACCATGCGAAGATGTGTGATCAAATCAGAAGCGTCAATCAATTCGCTTGATGATCCAACACGGGCGTTAACCGCCATGGCAGCTTTTCCGGTGAGGCCTTGCGTATCATATTCTACGCCAAGCTTTTTGCCCGATAGTCCCAGCTCAGCGATGACGCGCTCCAGATCTTTGGTCGGGTCTGCGCCTCCTTCATCTTTCCAGATGATGATGTTTTCAACATTGGAAGTGTGCTGCGCTTGGCGCAGATCAGGCGCGCGAGTGAGCAGGGCAACATCACCTTCTGCTGAAACAACCATGCATTGGAAGAAGCAATAGCCAAACGTGTCATAGCCTGTAAGCCAGAACATGCTTTCTTGTGCAAACAACAACATGCCATCGAGAGAGTGCTCCCTCATGCCAGACTTCAATCGATTCATCCGGGTGGAAAATTCTTCTGAAGTGAAATGTAGTGCCATCTTATGCCCCCAAGCTAATTGCTGAAATTTGCCTGCCGTAGTCGGCTTCTTTTTTGTGTGTGGTGCGGCGATAAGAGAAAAACTGCTCCTCGCTCGCATAGGTGCAGTGCTCAGTCCAAGCAGCCTTCACACCGGCTATCGTCAATCTGGCCACCACATAAGCCGGTAAATCAAACATTGCATGGCCGGGCTTTTCAGAGCCTATTAGATAATCTTTGTTGTCCGGATGAATGTCGATCAACCTCTCAACAAATTCTGGACCAACCTCATAGTTTTCCTGGCTGATGGTGGGGCCTAGAACGGCAACGATATGCTCGCGTTCAGCGCCGATGGTTTCCATGGCTGAAACCGTATTGTCTAGCACGCCGCCTGTAGCGCCTTTCCATCCCGCATGCGCTGCGCCAACAACGCCGTTTTCAGTATCGGCAAATAAAACGGGTCCGCAATCGGCTGTCAGAATGCCAATCACCACGTCCGGGTTTCGTGTTACCAATGCATCCACTTTAGGGCGATGCCCTTCTTCCCACGGCTCGCGAACTTCGACCACATCAGGAGAATGAACCTGATAGGGAGAGATCAGATGGTCGGCGGATTTGCCAAATTGAGCTGCAACGCGGGAGCGGTTTTCCAAGACGTCAGTCCGTTCATCATCTGAGCCAAGACCAACGTTCAATCCTGCATAGATTCCTTTCGAGACCCCGCCATTGCGCGTGAAAAATCCGTGCTTTACGCCACGGTCCGATAATCTTTCACTTTGAATGGGGGCAAGGGAATTCATCATCATGTCCAAACTGTTTTCTCGATCTTATGAAGGTTCAGTCTCTTGTACAATTTCTGTAAACGGCCAAAGCATGTCGCCGGAAGAAAAGGCTAATACTTTAAAAAGATCCCCCATTTCATGCGGTAGAGCTAAACGCTCTGCCTCACGCGTAATGCGGTGTTGTTCTTGCTCAGATTTGCCTGCCCCCAAACTGCCCGCGCGTTCCAGTAATCCAAGCTTTAACAGAAACTCGGCTTGTGTAATCGTTGGCATAGATGTGCAGCCGGTCTTCTCGGCGATTGCTTGAAGCGGTTCAAAATCCACATGCGAGGTGAGGTCTGCTTCTCCGGGCGCTTCAAGCGGGTCAGCATATTCATGCTTTGCGATCGCTTGAAATGTGTCACCGAAGGCTGATTTTGTATGCCCGTAATCAATGAACAAAGCAGCGCCTGTGTCTTCATGAATGAGGTTGGCAACACGTTCTACAAAACTTTCGCGGATCGTGGAAATCTCAAAGATTGCGCCATCAGGTTCTTGAGCATGGCCCTCTGGTAGCGCTTCGGTTTCGAGTTTGCTCGTTGGCAGCGCAACCCAGATGAGTTCATTGCCCTCATTCAACCCAACGCCTCGTTCGAACCATTCGCTCTGGTGTTTCACATATTGTCTGGGTGGGAGAGCATCGAGAAACTCATTGGCGACCAGCAGGGTAGGTGCGGGATCCAACGCATCAATGGATTTGAGCCATTGCGCATTGGGATAATCCTTCAGAACCCTTTGTTGTTCTGTTATCAGAAGCTCACTGGTTTCAATCAAGATTGGTACGGCTGCATCCAGAAATGCGCTATCTACTTTCGCTGCACGCAATATGTCCCGCATAAGCGTGCCTTTGCCCGGACCAAGTTCAACAAGATTGAAAGGCGTGGGACAGCCCAAGCTGTGCCATGTCTTTATCAGCCAGATACCAATCAGTTCTCCGAACATCTGACTGACCTCGGGCGCAGTGACAAAGTCCCCATCCCGGCCAAATGCATTTTGTGTCTGATAGTACCCGTGTGTTTTGTCTGCCAGACACCAATGCATGTATTCTGCAAGCGGCAGCGGACCGTTCATGGAGATGTGACGGATGATGCGTTCTTTGAGCGGCGCAGTCATGAAAGATGAGATCTGGATCTGGAAGTTGCCATGGACCAAAAGCCAATTAAAAGAAGTGGAATCGACAAGATCATTCCCATCGTGATCCAATCGGTCCCAAGCAGGTATCCCAATTGTGTGTCGGGAACGCGTACGAACTCTACTGCTATACGGCTGAGGCCATATTCAGCAACGAAGAAGCCTGCGATAAAGCCCGGCGTTTTCAGTTTTCCGAATTTCCATATGAGTATCGCCGTCAACACAAGCAACATGAAACCTTCAAGGAAACCTTCGTAAAGCTGGCTTGGGTGACGGGGAAGGCCATCTGTGCCGGGAAAGATAACGCCCCAAGGAACGTCAGTGACGCTGCCGAACAATTCTGCATTGATGAAGTTGCTGATGCGCCCCAGTAGAATGCCAAGCCCACAAGAGGCTGCGATAATATCAAACATGCTGAATGGCGTGAAACCGTTTCGTTTTGAGAACAGGATCATGGCGATTGTGATGCCAGCTAAACCGCCGTGGAAACTCATGCCACCTTGCCATACCGCAAAGACTGCCAGTGGGTTGTCCAAA
>CALLHT010000157.1 GCA_938009335.1 uncultured Rhizobiaceae group bacterium | reverse complement strand
TCGCCTTTTTGAGCGGCGGGCGCTTTTACGGCTCTATAGACCAAACATTGAGCACGAACGAGATTGGCGAGCATGGAGCTATCCTGACTGTCGAAGGGCGTCGCAATAAGTTCACCCTCTGGTCCGGTTTCAAGCGTTGCGCGCATATATTCGGCGCGTTCGTCGTTCTCAGGCAAATCGCGGCCCAGCAGTGCAGGGCGCATGGCAATCGTTTCCGCTGAACCACCGCCCAACAATTGAATAAGGGGCCGAACGAAGACATTAAAAGCCACCAGTGAGGAGACTGGATTTCCAGCTAACCCCGTAAGATAAATCGTCCGTCCTTCGTGGTTCAGTTTGGCAAACAAAAACGGTTTGCCCGGACGCATCGCAATCTTTGTGATCTCAAATTCAAAACCCATTTCCTGTGCAACAGGTAAGACCAGATCATGATCTCCAACCGAGGCGCCGCCGGTGGTGACGATCAAATCACAGGCCGCATTGATTGCACTTTGGAAGACCTGTCGTAGGGCATCTTTTGTATCTTCTACAATCCCACAATCGAAAACATCACCACCCGAATTTTGGATGGAGGCAACCAAGCCAAAGGTGTTGGAGGCGATAATCTGACCCGCTTCCAATGCGTTGCCGGGCATCACCAATTCATCGCCGGTGGAAAGAAGGGCGACTTTGGGTTGCCTAAAAACATCAACTTTGGCGTGGTTCATAGACGCGGCAAGTGCCAGTCTGCTGGGTGTTAGCATTTCACCAGCACACAAAAGGATTTCGCCTTCTTGGAAGTCCAGTCCTGCTTTACGGATGAACTTTCCTTGGGCCACACCTGAAAGAACACGAACCGTCGCTTCACTCTGTTTTTCTGTATTTTCCTGAATGACGATACTGTCGGCGCCTTGCGGAACAACTGCACCGGTGAAAATTCGTACGGCCTGACCTGCTTTCAAGTCTTCATCAAAAGGCACACCAGCGCGAGATTTTCCAATCACCGTCAGTGTAACTGGTAGCGAGCTTATATCGTCTTGCCTGACGGCATATCCATCCATTGCGGATGCATTAAATGGCGGTTGCGTACGAAGGGCAGTGAGGTCATTCGCTAGTATACGGCCTGATGCCGCTCTAAGATCTAGGGTCTGAACGCCTACGGGATCAACATCATCAAGTACAATTTTGAGTGCATCTTCTGCAGGAATGAGTTGTTTTGCTGTCATCAAGCGTGATTAGCCCTCACGCTTCCAATGTCCAGACTTACCGCCTTTTTTCTCGGTTAAAACGATTCCCGTAATCTCCATACTACGATCTACCGCTTTGACCATATCGTAAATCGTAAGACACGCGACCGAACACGCGGTCAACGCTTCCATTTCAACGCCGGTTTGGCCTGATACACCGGCAGTCGCCGTGATCTTCAAGCCTGGCAATGCCTCTTCTGGCGTGATGTCGACGGTCACTTTTGACAGGCCAATTGGATGGCAAAGCGGAATAAGGTCCGCTGTCTTTTTCGCCGCCATGATGCCGGCAATGCGTGCCGCTGATATAACATCACCCTTTTTTGCGTTACCTTCCAGCACAATTTTTAGTGTCTCGGCATTCATCTTTACATAGCCGCGGGCGCTTGCTTCGCGTGATGTAGAATCTTTTGCTCCCACATCCACCATGTTTGCTTCGCCGGATTTTCCAAGATGGGTGAGGGGCGACATGGCTTCTTCCTATTCTGCGGCGATTGCGGCCGGATTGGCCAATAGAGTGCGGGTTGCCTCTTCCACATCCTCTTTGCGCATCAGGCTTTCGCCGATGAGGAACGTGCGGATATTACATTTGGAAAGCCTTGCAAGGTCCGCCGGTTCAAAAATGCCGCTTTCACCCACCAGAAGTTTGTCATCCGGAACCATGGTTGCAAGTCTTTCGCTTGTTTCCAGTGAGACTTCAAAGGTTTTCAGATTGCGATTGTTGACGCCAAATAGCGGAGATTTCAGAACTTTGAGCGCGCGTTCCAATTCTTCTTCATTGTGAACTTCAACCAGCACATCCATTTCAAGTTCAAAGGCCGTTTCCTCGAGGGCAATGGCTTCTTCGTCCGTAACAGATGCCATGATGATCAGAATGCAATCTGCACCCCAGCTACGCGCCTCATAAACCTGATATGGCTCGTAAAGGAAATCTTTCCGCAGGGCGGGAAGTGTCGTCGCATACCGCGCTTTGGTCAGGAACTCAGGTGCGCCTTGGAAACTCGGTGTATCGGTAAGAACTGAGAGACATGCAGCGCCGCCAGCTTCATAGGCCTTTGCAAGAAGCGGAGGGTTAAAGTCTTCGCGGATTAATCCCTTCGATGGGCTGGCTTTCTTAATTTCCGCAATCAAGCCATATTCGCCAGCATCGAGTTTAGCTTGGATGGCTTTGAAAAACCCACGTGGCTCTTCAATATCGCCACAACGCGCTTTCAAATCTTCGATGCCAACGAACTCCTTTGCAGCCGCAATTTCTTCGCGCTTATACAGTTCGATCTTTTTTAGAATGTCAGCCATTACGCGTTCCCTTGGTTGGAGACTGCAATGAGTTTCTCCAATGTCTTGGCGGCATTACCACTATCGATTGCTTCAGCAGCCATTGCAGCGCCTTCCTTGATGTCTTTAGCTTTGTCAGAAACCACCAAAGAGCATGCGGAATTCATAATAACCATGTTTCTGTAGGCAGATGGTTCTCCTGCCAGAACAGCTTTGAGCGCTTGGGCATTTACTTCTGCATCGCCGCCTGCAATTGCGCTCTCATCTTCTATATCAAACCCGAAGTCCTTAGGCGACAGCTCGCAGGTTGATACAGATCCGTTTTCAAACGCTGCGACTTGCGTGGTGCCAGTAATGGTTACTTCATCAAACCCTTCACCGTAAACTACCCAGACTTTTTCTGACCCAAGCTTCTGCAAAACCTTTGCTGCCGTCAAAACCCATTGCGGCGCGAAAACGCCCAGCAACTGACGTTTTACGCCAGCGGGATTACACATAGGTCCAAGAAGATTAAAGATCGTGCGCGTAGCCATCTCAACGCGGGCAGGGCCTACGTGACGGACTGCAGAATGGTGCGCAGGCGCGAACATAAAGCCAATGCCTGCCTCAGTGATGCAATCGCTGATCTGGCTTGGAGATAGTTCTATGTTTACACCAAGTGCGGTCAATACGTCTGATGCGCCGGATTTAGACGACAATGACCGATTGCCGTGTTTAGCAACCGGTACACCGCAGCCCGCAACAACAAGCGATGTGCACGTGGAGATGTTGTAGGAACCTTTTGCATCGCCGCCTGTACCAACGATATCGATCGCATCAGCAGGTGCATCTACCGGGAGCATTTTTGCGCGCATGGCATCAACAGCGCCGGCAAACTCGTCTTCCGTTTCGCCGCGAAGACGCAATCCCATAAGGACAGCACCAATCTGGGCATTGGTTGCATCGCCGGACATGATGATATCGAACACGGATTGTGTTTCGTCTCGTGAGAGAGTTTCGCCATTGGCCAGGCGATTTATGACTTGCTTAATGTCCGACATGTTACTCCCCCGACACGCGACACCGCCAGCTACCTCAACGAACTGGCATAATGAGATTAGCCACCGTGGCCACCACCACCGTAAGGATTAAAGGCGGCATCGATAGCGGTTTGATTTATGCTGACACTTTCGCGCGATTGCAAGTCCTGGACGAGCTGGCCAACCATGTCTTGCGATGCAAGCGCATTTAAATTGTCCAGTTGTTCAGCAGGCAACTCAGCTTCACCAGTAAGTTCGGCAGTTTTTACCCGCAAAACAGCAAATGTGTTTGCACTTGTGGCAGCGGTTACGGTCTCTCCGACCTTAGCACCAAATCCCGCCTCAATGATTCCTCTGCTGAGGTTCGAAGTCTGAGCCGTGCGAGCAACCGCATCACTGGTTGAAAATGTCTTTGTGTTTTCAGATTCTTCAGAAGGTAGCTCTTCTGCAATCACGGTGTTGAAATCTTCACCACCTGTGACGCGCTCTGCAATCTTGTCAGCAAGAGCCAGTGTAGCGTT
>CALLHT010000156.1 GCA_938009335.1 uncultured Rhizobiaceae group bacterium | reverse complement strand
GCCTCCTTCACCTTGCTAACATAGTGATGCTGAGCCCGCTTAACCGTCGCCAGCAATTCATCCGGAGAAAACGGCTTTGACATAAATTCAAAAGCGCCCGCCTTCATGGCTTCAACGGCCAGAGGGATATCGCCGTGCCCTGTAATCAGAATAACCGGAATACAAGGATCACGCCCGACAATCAGTCGCATCAACTCCATACCGTTGATACCCGGCATGCGAATATCCGAGACGACAACGCATGGATGTCCCGCTTTAACAACCTTCATCAGCGCAGCGGGATCAGCAAACGCTTGTATTTTCACACCAGACAGAGAAAGCCACTGAGACGTAGAACTGACCATGCCGCGATCATCATCAACCAAATAAACCTTCAAGTCTGCAGGCGCAGGCAATTCACGCATTGTGTTCACTCACCTGTTTTACATTGGAAGGCGATGAGGCTTCATGTGCAAACGGCAGTTCAACAATAAATCTGGCACCACCCTCTTCGCGATTTTCGCATCGGATACGCCCACCCGCTTCATCGACGATGGCGTAGGAAAGCGCCAAGCCTAAACCCACTCCTTTGCCGACACCTTTCGTGGTGAAGAAAGGGTCGAACAATTGATCAATGATCTCATCAGGTACGCCATGTCCGTTGTCGCTAATGATGACATGGGCCGCGTTTGGTGTTTCCAAGGTCGTAATATTAATCTTGCCCGGATTGGAACCTTCACAAGCCTGAATTGCATTTTGGACCAGATTGCTAATTAGCTGCTCAAAACGGTGTTGGCTGCCTCTAATGTTCAACGGTCGTTTCCAAAGATCGAGTTCAACCTGCAGCGAAGACGGGTTAACGCCCATCATCCGCTCCTTAATCATCGACGTAATGACTTCGTTCAAGTCGACTTGTTTTGGCTGTGAGACAGGCTTACGTGAAAAGACCAACAGATCTGAGGTGATGGCGCCCAAACGCTCCGTCATTTTCGCAATTTGGCTAAAAACGTCTTCGGCATCATCAAAGCGCTTCTTGTCTAAAAGAAGTTTTCCGCTGGATGTATAGGTCCGGATTGCAGAAACCGGTTGATTGACTTCATGCACAATCGCGGCAGACATTTTCCCTAATGCAGCCAGTCGACTGGATTGTATCAGCTCAGCCTGTGTCTCACGCAATTGATGTTCCGTACGCTTTCTTTCGTGAATTTCTTCTTCAAGACGAATGTTTGCAGCACGCACCCGTTCTGCTTCGCTTGCAACAATGCCAAGCTTTGTGCGCTCAATGCGAGAGCGGAAATACAGGACCACAATCGAGGCTAAGCCACATAAAAGGAATGCGACCATCGCTGAAGCAAGTGAAGAAGCATGCACGGAATCCAGCGGCGTGAGAAAATGCAACCTCCAACCCATAGCCGCAGTGTCGGCGCTCGATAGCGAATAGTCTCTATCTTGCAGATTGACACGTCCTGCAAATGCTCCATCCTCAGACGAATATGCAAGACGCTCAATCTGGAAGTTTGTAAATTTCCGACTGGCGGCCATTTCCGCGAGCCGTGATTGCGAAATCGGGCGTACGGTTTTGTATAGTCTTGATGCATTGCTCGCCAAAACCACCACACCATCCGCATTGGTGATCACTACGTCCTCGCGCGCATCTTCCCAATATTTCAAAAGCCCCGTGAATTCCACTTTCACGACAGCAACACCGAGGGTCTTGCCGCCTTCGCGTATCGCTTCAGATAAGAAGTACCCCGGCCGACCGGTAGTCACGCCGACCGCAAAGAAAGTCGCTTCGCCATGTTGAACAGCATCGGTGAAATACCGTCTGAACTGATAGTTGTTTCCAACAAAGCTTTCTTCATTGTCAAAATTACTGGCGGCGACTGTGGTCCCCTCTTCGTCCAAAAGATAAAGCGCAGCAGCACCGGATTTACCATTCACAGATTTCAGGTACTCGTTGAAGCCCGCCACGCTTTTGCCCTGCCGAAGAACTTCTCTCGTATTGGGATGCAGCGCCACCACTTTAGGCAAGTGAGATACGCGCTCAAGCGTTGATCGCAACCCTGCCTGATACAATGAAAGTCGCTCTGTTGAGTTCTGCGTCGCTGACTTTTCGAACCGGTCAAACGCCACAAAATAAGCACCTGTCGTAATGCTCCCAATTAGCAATGCAAAAATAAGTGTATAAATCAGGCGCATAAATCTGTTTACTCCGTACGTGTGGGATAATATCTACGTCTTTATGCTTTGATCAAGGGAGGGGTGAAAGTGGCAGAATCCGGCTTATTGGAAACTCAGGTCAATTGCGATGTGTTCCACCTTACCTTGAACCGACCAGAGAAACGCAATGCGCTCTCCTTAGAGATGATTGCCGCACTCTCTCAAGCGTTAGACGAAGCGGATGAGAATCCATCTGCCCGCGTCATTGTTATCTCGGCAAATGGCCCAGTCTTTTCGTCTGGTCACGATCTCAAAGAACTAACCGCTGCGCGTAACAACCCGGATCGCGGCCGTGAATTCTTTGATCAGACGATGCGCTCCTGTTCGGCAATGATGCAAAAGATCGTCAACCATCGCCTACCCGTAATTGCTGAGGTGCGCGGCAC
>CALLHT010000155.1 GCA_938009335.1 uncultured Rhizobiaceae group bacterium | reverse complement strand
CGTCAGCAATTGTTTGATGCAACGCATCCCAACTACGCCGGAGATGTCGGACTGGGCATTAATCCGGACCTAAAAGCGCGAGTTTCGGATTCTGATCTGCTTATTTTGTTGGGGTGCCGATTTAGCGAAAATCCAAGTCAGGGCTTTTCTTTGCTCGATATGCCCGGTACTGGGGAGGGACTGGTCCATGTTCATCCTGGACCGGAAGAGTTGGGCCGAATTTACGTGCCAGAAATAGCAATCAACTCAACGCCCAATACATTCCTAAGTTCCCTGTTGGAATGGGATGCGCGTGTCAATTTTCAGGATCAAGCAGATGCCGCTCATGCCTCTTATCTGAATTGGACGGATACGCCACCTGCGGGTGTTGGTGACGTCACAATGAGCAATACGATCGCCAAGCTACGCGATGTTCTGCCAGACGATGCGATTCTGTGCAACGGCGCTGGAAACTATGCGATCTGGTTGCATCGTTTTTATCGATATAAATGGGCAACACAACTCGCGCCCACGTCCGGCTCCATGGGATATGGAATGCCAGCGGCTATCGCAGCTGCAAAACGGAATCCGCAAAAAACTGTCGTTGTCTTAGCCGGTGATGGATGTTTTCAGATGACCGGACAAGAGTTTGGCGTGGCTTGCGAACACGACCTAAACATCAAGGTGATTGTTTGCGACAACGGGGTTTACGGAACCATCCGCATGCACCAGGAGCGAGATTATCCGGGACGTGTTTCCGGTACGGGTATGAAGAACCCTGACTTCAAGGCTTGGGCGAAAGCTTATGGCGCGGAAGCCTATTCCGTTTGGAAAGATGACGAGTTCGAAAGTGTCATGGAAAAAGCGCTTGCGACCCAGGGACCATGTCTTATCCATTTAAAACTGGATGCCAGAGATATAGCGCCGGGTCGTACCATCGAAATATAAAAAGCTGACTGATCGTTGATCAGCCAGCTTTCTGCCTATTTGCTTTAGGGCAGCGTTATCCGTTCCAAAGCACCGTATCTGGGTGGAATTGGGACCAAGCAAACCAGAAGGCCTGATGGCTACCGAGGTCCACGCCATTGGCATCAACCGCTTTCACGCCGCCTGCTGCAAGTTTTAAGCGCACGTTTTCATATGCAATCTCTTTGCCTTGACTCAGGGCTGCTATGGCCTTGCTGCGTTGGAAAGCAACCGGCTTACCGGAGGCTGTAATGATGCCAATGATGTCCTCATGAACGGACAGGCGAGGATCCACGTTACCAACCGGGAAGATCGGACCATCAGCATCGCGGTTATTACGAAAATCAAAGTCGCGTCCTAAAGCGAGCTCTTCAATGAGCACAGTTGTGTTTGGATTCTCTTTTTTCCACGTTCCCCAATCGGTTGTGACAACGCTTGCCTGCTTAAGCTTCACCTTCTTTTTCGCTAACGGTCCGGTTACGGCATGGCCGAGGAATGTATCAAACACTGAATAAGTGTTGACGTCATACATGACTTTGTTTGAGCGAATAAGAAGGCCGGAGGTACGTAATACTGGACGTTTGATGCCGCCGGGAAGTTGATCCGTAAAATACGCCTGAGCTGCGCCGCAGAGTGTACAGTATGGAATTCCAAGCTGTCTGCCGCCAAGCGTGTCGTTGACCATCTCACGCACTTCCATGATGCGGCGTGGATAAGCGCGGGCTTCGCCGTTTACAACGACACCAAAGACAATGTCATCATCATTCAGCCATTTAGCTTCTTCCGCACTGCTGACTTCCGGGTTATCCGCCGCCGGGATGCAATTGCAGGTTTTATCTGTTGTATCGTATTCGCGATCATCAATCAGAACACCACCCCAGGAAACATGGCGCCAATCGATTTCACCTTCTATAAAGATTTTGTCCCAGCCGGGAACAATGCTCGTGAAAATCGCTCGTTTGGCTTCCAGATAATTGGGCGGTGCAGGTATATCCCAAGCGATCAGATGATCGGTTACCGAACCCCAGCTGTTTTGTGCGGGCAGGTCTTTGCCGAGTAGCTTTGAAGCCGCAACGTTCAATGCAGTATCCAATTGTTGGCCTGATGTGAAGCGCAGTAAATCGCTGATGATCCAAACTAGGCGGGGGTCTTTTGACTCGGATATAGTCTTTAGCGCAGAGTCTTGTTCTTCGCCCCAGCTTGAGCCTTGCACGCTGTCGATAAAGGCCGTCTTCACTGCGGCATGCAGTTCTTTAGACAGATCGCCGTCGGGAACAGCTGGAGGTTGCCCGAATTGATCGATTACGTATTGAGGGACAGTCTTTTCCGCATGCGCAGAAGAAACGTTGATCAGGAAAATTGCTAGAGTAGATAATATCGCCGCAAATAATATGCGTGACTTGTATCCGACTAAAGATGCCATGAATGGGGCCTTTCAGATATCGGTTTAAAAGCAGACAAGCGCGCATTGTGTTATCTACTTACGCGCGCTCACAGCATATGTCGCCAACCAACTCTCAAGCCAATAACGATTACATCAGTAGTTTGTGAACTGGTTGAGAAACTCCTGAGTTTTATCTTCCTTGAGCGACGAACTTGCCTTTGCCAAACATATTACCTGTACCAACAAGGCGGAGCGTATAACTGCCTGAAAAGCTTTTGCTCTTCACATTCACCTTATCCACATCCAAGGTTACGCGAGCTACGACATTCCCTATCGCCAGCCAATTGCAATAAAACCCCTTAAACTCAAGTTTGCGTGCATTGGCAGGCACCTTCAGGCTTGTATCTTTGCACTTTGGCGCGATGCCATTTACTACAGTGTCGAATTTTGTTGTCAGCAGCGTCCCGGCAGCGTTTTTTGTTTTACCAGTAACTTTGAAACCTTTGACCTCCAACCCGAGGGGAATAAATGCTCCACCAAGGCCAATGGCCCGAAGGCCCTTGGCACTTTTGCACTTGCCAGAGGATTTATCGGCATCGCAAAACTTGAAACTACGTGGTGCGCCAGAAGCACCCACAATTTTGTTCAATTCGCCCGCAGCCTTTCCGGTTATGGTCTGCGCTTGAGCAGGCATTGTAATCGCGAGCAAAAACGAACTTAGTACTGCTGTCTTAAGTGGTACTCTCATAGTCTCTCTCCTTGTTATCTTATGGATTGAAGTTCGCTGGCAGTTACATTGCCGTCGCCATTTGCGTCAGCATCTCCGAATGCAATGCGAAAGCCGACAAAGCCGAACCTCACAGCACGTGCAGCGTTCGTGTTGCCCAATTTTGCCATGCGACGAATGAAGGATTCGAATTCTGCACGACTGAGTTTATTGTCAGAGTTTTTGTCGGAAAGCTTGAACGCCTGCTGCGCCTTTTCGTTGCTCACTGCAAGGGCTGGGATCGATGCGATGATCAACATTACGCATGAAACCATCAATAATCTACTTAGCATGACTGGTTTCCTTTTAACCGGTGGTTGCTGCTTGGGATTTTGTACGGGCCGAATATTCACTCCTCTGCAGCCAGGCGGCCCGCAAGGTTATTAGGTGCAGAAGAATGCCGAACGGAGGCCCCAGGAATAGCGGTACGAGATTGAGTGGAAAATCGACCAAACGTAGTGCGCCGTATATGTTTGCTGAAGTTGGTGCGAGGATTAGGTCGCCTATGCCAATGAATGTCCATACAACAACGGCGGTAAATGCACCGGGAGTTCTTGTGTAAACGAGATAGGCTACCAATGGCGCAAGGACACCGGTTAAGACATCACCCCATCCTGCGTTGAATGCGAAACCGTAGCTAAGTAGATCGTGCTGATAGTATGCGTGAATAAAGACTATTCCAGCGACGCGATACGTTCCCAGCGCGATCAACATGGGTAGTGCGATGTTTTGCAGAATGTTTGTTGCAGTTGTTCTGAACATCAAAAGGATGCCCATCGACAGTGGGATTATCAGTACCGGTAGAAAACTGGAAAAGCTCAATCCAATCGTTAGCGCATACAGGATCGCCAGTACTGGCCATATAACGAGTGCAATATTAATCCGTTGCGAAAGCCTGAGTTCGTCAGCGGTTAACTCTGAAGCAGCGTTACCTATAAGACGTGACAAACCAAAAGCGGCAATTAGACCCGCCCCGAAGATGATGGCCCAGATAAGTGGGTATTCAAATAGCAAAAGCATTGTATGTTCTCCTTTATATGTATATGCATGTATTATGAAAATTTGAATAGGTTAGAGGGTTGCGATTAACAGGTTTATTCTGAAAGGCGGCTCATGACTGATTGCATCATAAGCCAATCATCCTGCTTCATACGGGCAAGGCTTTCATCGTGCTCCCGCTGCCAATGAATCTTGGCTTCTGCGAACAGATTTTCCCCAGTATTGGTGATTGAAGCTATTTTTTGTCTGCGATCTTTGGGGTTCTTCTGAACGATTAAAAGCCCCCGTTTTTCCAAAGGTTTCAGAAGACGTGAAAGTGTTGTCTGTTCAAATCCGAGGATTTCAGCCATTAGACCGAGAGGAATTCCCTTGCGGCCATTCAGAGATTGCAGGATTGTAAATTGGCTAGACGTTAAATTGACCGGCCTCAATGCCTCTTCGTATCTACGCGATATTAGTCTTGATGCCCGCCGCATATTTTGGACGACGCATTCAAACTTCCATTGCGTTTGTGGTTTCTTATCAGCCATAGTTTGATAATATATGCATATACATGCTATTTGTCAAGATAGTAAAAACCCTCAACTTTGCAGTCGAGGGTAGTGTGTGCGAGTTTAGTGAAAAATTACGCTACTTCAAACAATCCAGCGGCGCCCATTCCGCCGCCAATACACATGGTTACTACCACATGTTTTGCACCGCGGCGTTTGCCTTCTATCAATGCATGGCCCGTCATGCGTGCGCCGGACATGCCGTAGGGATGGCCGATTGAAATCGCTCCGCCGTTCACATTGTATTTGGCCGGATCGATGCCAAGTTTGTCTCGGCAATAGAGACACTGACTTGCGAAGGCTTCGTTTAATTCCCAAAGATCAATATCATCAACGGTCAAACCATTTGCCTTGAGTAGTTTTGGAATGGCGAATACCGGGCCGATGCCCATTTCATCCGGATCGCAGCCTGCTACCGCCATGCCCTTGTAAATTCCTAGCGCATCAAGACCGCGTTTGGATGCTTCACTCTCTTCCATCAAAACGGAAGCGGAAGCACCGTCTGATAGTTGAGAGGCGTTGCCGGCTGTAATGTTTGTACCCTCTTGAATTTGCTTGCCACCCTTAAATACAGGTTGAAGGCTTTGGAGGCCTTCTAGCGTGGTCGATGGGCGGTTGCCCTCGTCCTTGTCCAGTGTGACTTCAACATCAGAGATTTCTTTGGTTTCTTTATCCATGACCTTCATGACTGAGGTCATCGGCACGATTTCATCATCAAACTTGCCCGCAGCTTGCGCTTCTGCAGTGCGCATTTGTGATTGATAGGCAAACTCATCCTGTTGGTCGCGGGTGACGCCATATCGGCTAGCAACAACCTCTGCGGTTTCAAGCATAGACATGTAGGTTGCTGGAATGTTTTCCATGAGCCATGGATCAACACCACGATGCAGGTTCATGTTTTCGTTCTGAACCAGTGAGATCGATTCCAAGCCACCGCCTACGGTGACCGTCATACCATCAGAAATGATTTGCTTTGCAGCAGTCGCAATCGCCATGAGGCCGGACGAACATTGGCGGTCGATAGATTGCCCCGCAACGGATGTTGGCAGGCCAGCGCGCAACAGAGACTGACGCGCCACGTTAGTGCCTGTAGCACCCTGTTGAAGGGCTGCGCCCATAATCACGTCGTCAACTTCTCCCTTATCCACTCCAGCGCGTTCTACTGCGTGTGCGATTGCGTGGCCGCCGAGGGCCTGTGCTTGAGTGTCGTTAAATGCGCCGCGATAGGCTTTGCCAATTGGCGTGCGTGCGGTGGATACGATGACTGCTGATCTCATTGAGGTTCTCCTTTGAGAATAAAAGTGGTCTGCTTAGCTCCAGCGCACAAGGCCGATAATTGCAGACGTAGCATAGAAAAATTGCAGGATTAAGAATGCCCAGCGTTTGTCGAGCCATCCCCAAGCTGCGAATAGAAGAGCGGAAATGAGCAGAAGCGTGAAACCCAAAATCTCATTTCCTGTATTTGATGCAATCAGCAACGCATAGGCCATAGCCAATACCGAGCCGGTAGTTTCGAAAATTCGGATCAGTTTTTGATTGCGGACAGTGGTTTCAGACATAATGCTATTCGGCCTTCTGAACGGCTTTAACGACGTGCTCTGTTCCGGAGTAGAAAATATCCGGATTGGACATGTCCGATATTGCTTCGAAGTTTGCTGCAACGCCATCGGCATCGCGCTGGTCTTTCGGCAAATTCAGGCCAGCACTTTCACTGATCTGCATCGTCGCATATGTGCCAGCACCTGCAAACATGACGCAGTGATTGGGTGCTTCTTTCGAAACCAGAAACACAGCAGCTGGTGTAACGTATTTAGGATCAAGTTTTGCGAGCATATCCTCTGTCAGAATATCTTCTGTCATGCGAGTTGCCGCTGTTGGTGAAAGGCAATTGATTTGGATGTTGTTTTTTGCACCTTCAATGCAGAGCGTGTTCATCAGGCCTACAAGACCAAGCTTTGCGGCGCCGTAGTTTGCCTGTCCGAAATTGCCGTAAATTCCAGATGTAGAGGTGGTCATCAGGATACGACCGTAATTCTGTTCTTTCATCTGGTTCCAGACAGCCCGCGAGCAATTTGCTGAACCGTTTAGGTGAACATCGACGACCATGTTCCAGTCTGACATTTCAAGCTTGCCGAATGACTTGTCGCGCAGGATACCAGCATTGTTGACCAACACATCAACGCGGCCCCATTTCGCAACCGCATCGGCTACCATTTTTTCACAGTCTGCGTAATTGGCAACGTTAGCGCCATTTGCAATTGCTTCTCCGCCTGCATCGATGATCTCTTGCGCGACAAGTTCTGCAGGACCCATTGCGCCGCCAGTGCCATCACGCGCGCCACCAAAGTCGTTTACAACAACTTTCGCGCCGCGTCGCCCAAGCTCCAGGGCGTGCGATTTTCCAAGGCCGTTTCCTGCGCCGGTAACAATGGCGACCTGGCCTTCAAATGAAATGGTCATTCAGTTAGTCCTTATTTTACGATTGTAAGCCCGAGCCATTCGGCGATCAGGGCTGGTTTGTCAGAGTTTTCTATTTCTACAGTGACTTCATACTTGTTGAGAATTTCACCCGGCTTGCGCTCTGTGCATTCGACAAGTTTGAAGTGCGCGCGCAGACGAGAGCCAGACGGGACCGGCATAAGGAAGCGCACTTTATCAAGGCCGTAATTGATGCCCATTACCGCGCCTTCAATACCTGGCAGCGTTGTTTCTACAAAATGTGAAAGTAGGGATAGCGACAGGAAACCATGTGCGATGGTTCCGCCAAACGGCGTTTGTGTCTTTGCGCGTTCTTCATCTACGTGAATAAATTGGTGGTCATGCGTTGCATCGGCAAAAAGATTGATAAGGTCTTGGTCTACCATGACCCAATCGGATGTTTTCTCCAGCGTACCAGCCGCAGCCATTATGTCTTTGAGTTTCATTTTTTCCATGATTATCACCTATGCATGCCGAAGAGATCGGCTTCGGGGTTCACGTGAATGCCGCCATCAAGCGGTAGGATAGCGCCTGTAATATAAGAGCCGCCCTTGCCACAAAGATAGAGCGTTGCGCCTGCGATGTCATCAGGCGATCCAATGCGCCCTAAAGGAACACCTTTGCCCACATGTTCGGCTTGTTCTTCAGT
>CALLHT010000154.1 GCA_938009335.1 uncultured Rhizobiaceae group bacterium | reverse complement strand
AATCGCGGTGACGCAATGGATGCCTTGGACTACGGAAGAAGCCGGCTTGCAAGTGATGAAATTTTCGCTTGGCGCAACGCATATGTTGCTGTTGCGGATGATATAATTGCAGGCAGTATTACGAGCTATGTCATGCCCGAGAGGGAAGATGATGGCATCGAAGAGATCAAAAGAGACGCACCTGCATTTGTTCCGGTATTTGAATTGTTTGAATTCGCCCAAAACCATTGGTTTATCGATAGTTTTGCTGTCTTTCAGGAAAATCAAGGCAAGGGCTGGGGCGACGCGCTTCTTAAAAACAGTCTCTTGCGCGGAAAACACGCAGGCTCCAAATGTGCCATGCTGGTGTGTGAAGACACAAATACCAACGCGCTCAAGTTGTATGAAAAACATGGGTTTCAGAAATTCGATGAACGCCCTTTTGTCGATTTTGGGCTTAATCACAAAGTGAACAAGTGGCTCCTAATGGCCGCGGATTATTGAGGAATTGTCCTATGGCAACTGACTACGACGTATTGATTATTGGTTCTGGTCCCGGTGGATATGTCACCGCAATTCGCGCAGCTCAATTGGGTATGAAGACCGCAATTGTCGAGCGCGAGCATTTGGGCGGTATTTGTCTCAATTGGGGATGTATTCCAACCAAAGCGCTGCTTCGATCTGCCGAAATCTACCATTATATGCAACACGCGGGAGACTATGGTCTTAAGGCAGAGAATGTGAGCTTCGACGCAAGCGAAGTCATCAAGCGTTCACGCGGAGTATCAGGCCAACTCAATGGCGGCGTGGGGCATCTCCTGAAGAAGAACAAAGTTGACGTCATTTGGGGTGAGGCGAAGATCACAAAGCCTGGTGAAGTTTTGGTTTCCAAGCCTTCCAAGGAAGCCATGAAACCGCAGCACCCACAGCCAAAAAATGCGTTGGGTGAGGGAACATATAAGGCCAAGAATATCATCGTCGCTACAGGTGCGCGCCCACGGGTTATTCCCGGAATTGAGCCGGATGGTGATAAAATCTGGACTTACTTCGAAGCCATGGTGCCGAAAGATATCCCGAAATCATTGGTGATTATGGGCTCGGGTGCAATCGGGATTGAATTCGCGTCCTTCTATAACGCCATGGGTTCAGAGGTTACAGTAGTAGAGTTGATGGATCGTGTGGTTCCGGTCGAAGATGAAGAAATTTCAAAACTCGCACAAAAGCGTTTTGAGAAAGCCGGAATGAACATCATCACCGGTGCGAAGGTGGCAAAGGTCGAGAAGACCGGCAAAGGCATAACCGCGCATATTGAGGGCAAGGATGGTAAAGTCGAGAAAGTTGCTGCCGAGAAGCTAATTTCCGCAGTAGGCGTGATCGGAAACATTGAAAGCCTTGGGCTCGAAGAGCTGGGCGTCAGAACAGACCGTGGCTGCGTAGTGGTGGATGGCTACGGTACAACCAATATAAAAGGAATTTTTGCAATTGGTGACGTCGCTGGCCCGCCTATGCTTGCCCACAAGGCGGAACATGAGGGTGTTATTTGCGTTGAAGCCATTGCTGGTAAAAAACCACACACATTGGACAAGGAAAAGATACCTGGCTGCACGTATTGCAACCCGCAAATCGCTTCTGTAGGCATGACGGAAGCCCAGGCAAAGGAAGCGGGCCACAAGGTAAAAGTCGGTCGTTTTCCATTCATGGGCAACGGCAAGGCGATTGCGCTCGGCGAACCGGATGGGCTGATTAAGACCGTGTTTGATGAAAAGACCGGCCAATTGTTGGGCGCGCATATGATCGGCGCGGAAGTAACGGAGCTTATTCAGGGTTATGTGGTCGCCATGACACTGGAAACCACCGAGGAAGACTTGATGCATACGGTCTTCCCGCATCCAACACTTTCTGAGATGATGCATGAAAGCGTTTTGGATGCCTATGACCGCGTCATCCATATGTGATGAATGACATAGACGTCCAAAATATAGAATGAATACTGTTCAGCAGGGGCATTTGAGGGAAGTTGAAATGAAACAGACAATTTTACAGATATTGCTATCTGCCACACTCGTTATTGGCGTAACCGTCACGAATACGACTTTTGCTAATGCGGATTCTTGCTGGAACCACAACGGGTCACTAATGCGTTTGAAGGCGTCCGGCAACAAACGCTGGATGTATTATGAAAACCCGCGTCAAGTGCTGCGGAATGCTGGCGTGAGGCGTGGAACCTTGCTTTTCAATGGTGTTAAACGCGGCAATTGGTATGAAGGAACGGCAAGACGTTTCTCGAAGTTTTGTCCAGGCAATCCGCTTGAATATTTCGTTGAAGGCCCTGTGCGATCTGATCAACTTAAAGTAACTGTGCGCGGCACAAGAGAAGTGCATAAACAGTGTCAGGCAACAGGCCGCATTGCATCAGACGAATTGATCTTTACATATGTCAGAGATTGCTAGCGCACTCGCAAAAGGAAAAAGAACACCTTGGTAACTGTCATAGACACAAATCGCGATGTCCGTCCCAGACATCCCGAAAAAGAGCATAAACCGGCCAATCCGGTGAAAAAAAAACCTGCTTGGATCAAGGTCCGGGCAGGGGGCTCTCCGGTGTATGAGGAAACTCGAAAGATTGTTCAAGAAAACAATCTGGTGACGGTATGCCAAGAAGCAGGATGCCCCAATATCGGCGAGTGCTGGTCAAAAAAACATGCGACCATGATGATCATGGGCGATACCTGCACTCGCGCCTGCGCATTCTGCAACGTACGCACAGGCGTGCCGGGAAAACTTGACTCTGAAGAACCTGCCAATGTCGCCAACGCTGTGGCGAAACTCGGGCTCAACCATGTGGTGATTACATCGGTAGACAGAGATGATCTAGATGATGGTGGGGCACAGCATTTTGTTAAAACCATTGAAGCCATTCGCGCCGCCTCGCCACATACAACCATTGAAATTCTGACACCGGATTTCTTGCGCAAGGACGGTGCAATCGAAACCGTTGCGCGTGCAAAACCGGATGTCTTCAACCATAATATGGAAACCGTTGCATCAAATTATCTGACTGTACGCCCTGGTGCACGATATTTTCATTCCATACGTCTGTTGCAACAGGTGAAAGAGATCGATCCGACGATCTTCACAAAGTCGGGGATTATGGTTGGTCTGGGCGAAACGCGGAATGAAGTCTTACAATTAATGGATGATCTGCGTTCTGCAGATGTCGACTTCATCACGATTGGACAATACCTGCAACCGACACCTCACCATCATGAAGTTATGGATTTTGTTACGCCCGATGAATTCAAAGCGTATGAAACCACAGCATATTCTAAAGGCTTTTTGATGGTTTCTTCGACACCGCTAACGCGATCCTCACATCATGCCGGTGAAGATTTTGCGAAGCTTCGGGCTGCAAGAGAAGCAAAGCTTTCATAGGTCCGTATTTGAATGCCGCGTTTAGAAAAACATCATGATGTCAATCATTCCGCACGTGACATGTTTGACCTTGTTTGTGATGTGGAAGATTATCCTGAATTCGTCCCATTGTGTCAGTCGCTTACAGTGAAAAGCAGACGCGAACGCGACGGTAAGACATTGCTTTTGGCCGACATGACCATGGCATACAAAATGCTAAGCGAAACCTTCACCACTCAGGTTTTGATGAAAGCGGATACGCTGGAAATCGATGTGAAATACATTGAAGGGCCGTTCAAACATCTCGATAATACCTGGAAGTTTGAGGCTTTAGGAGATGGCAAATGCCGCGTCCACTTCATGGTCGATTATGAATTGCGCAG
>CALLHT010000153.1 GCA_938009335.1 uncultured Rhizobiaceae group bacterium | reverse complement strand
AACCGGGATTTCACATAGCTTGCCGACAATCGGTGCATAGCGTTCGTCTTTGGGGTGAACCGCAACAGCCCCATCACCCAGCATGGTCTCAGGACGCGTGGTCGCAATCGAAATATAATCGCGCTCTTCCGTTAGCGTGATATTTCCGTCTTCGTCCTTCTCGACATAGGTGTAGGTCTCGCGTTCTCCTGTTTCAGGATTGACCGCGAGCGGATATTTGAAGTGCCACATATGGCCATCAACTTCGATGTTCTCGACTTCAAGGTCCGAGATCGCGGTTTCGAACTGCGGATCCAAATTCACCAAACGCTTGCCGCGATAGATAAGGCCTTCATTGTAGAGTTTGACGAAGGTCTCAAGAACCGCTTTCGAAAGCCCCTCATCCATGGTGAAGCGTTCGCGTGACCAATCACACGAAGCCCCAAGACGTTTCAATTGATTGAAAATTGTTCCGCCAGACTCTTCTTTCCATTCCCAGATTTTCTTGATGAAATCTTCACGGCTGAAATCTGTGCGTTTTTTGCCCTGCTCATTAAGCTGGCGCTCTACCACCATTTGCGTAGCAATGCCCGCATGGTCCATGCCCGGTTGCCAAAGCACATCTTTGCCGCGCATGCGTTCAAAGCGGATCAGAATGTCCTGAATTGTGTTGTTCAATGCATGGCCCATATGAAGCGAGCCAGTGACGTTTGGCGGCGGAATGACGATTGTATATGCGTCTTCGCCTTCCTTTTTGCCGGCACCCGCGGCAAAGGCATTGGCCTCATCCCATTTTTTCGCAATTTTCGGCTCTACGGAAGCCGCGTCATAGGTCTTATCAAGCATGGAAAACGTCACGTTTCGTCGAATATTCGGAAACTCCGTGTAAACACGCTGAAAAGTGACAAGTCAACAGCAATGGACAATAGATCACCTAGGCGCAGGTAGCGGTATCAATTCCTTGATAAGAAAAGAGTTCTACTTCTTCCAAAACCCCATCAAGTTTATGCTGACCAACGGATTTCCAAAGGTCCGGCTGAAGCTTGGCAAAACAATTATCCGCAAGCACCGGCTGTTGCAGCATTTTGGTCATGGTTTCAATGCGAGCAGCCTGATTAACAGCATGACCGATGACCGAAAATGACAGGCGTTGCGGGATGCCAATATTGCCGAACTGGACATCCCCGACGTTAAGGCCAATTCCGAAATTAAATTTTTCCAAACCGCTTTGAAGACGTTGATCATTGAGTTCCGCGGTCTTTGCAAGCGCGCAATCCAGCGCTTTGCGAGCAGCGTCTGCCGCCTTCGCCATTTCGCTTTCACCATTAAACGGGAAAATGCCTAAGACCGCATCTCCTATAAAATCGAGTATTTCACCGCCATGCTGGACAACCGGCTCAGCACTTGCCGTGAAATAGGTGTTGAGAAGCGAGAAATACTCATCCGGCGGCAGGGTTTCTGTGAGGCTTGTCGAATTGCGCAAATCCGAAAACCAGACGACAGCCTCAATTCGCGCACCATCGCCACGGCGAATTTGACCATCTAACACGTGGTTTCCAGCACGCGACCCTAAATAGGTTCGGGCAATGTTGCAGGAAATGCGCGATTGAATGATCGATTTGCAGGCAATCGCGAATCGCTTCTGGATTTTTTGCAACGCCCAAAGGTCGTCTTCCGAGAAGCCCCCTGACTTGTCCGTAGCCCAAGACAGCAGAATGCCGCGATTGCTGTTTTCTTCGCCCTCGCGACGATGAATGGAAATTCCGTCTAGTTGCGTGCCCAAGAGCACGTAATCCGTTTGCCCCATTTCCTTGAGTTCGCTCATAAGCTCGAAGTCTAAAAGTTCATTCGGGCCTTCAAGTTCGCGACGCAGTATTTCAAGCTTATGATCAAGGAGGTATTTCAGCGGGCTACGCTTCCATGCATCTGATGCGGTATCTTGATGCTCAAACTGTTCGAAGCGGACGGGCTCTCCCCTATCCCACTGAACGGTTTCCGCTTGAAACAGAGGGTGAAGTGTTGGCCAAACCAATCTTGCCCGTGAAATTGGAATGCCAATCCCCAACAATCGCTCACAAAGCGATTCAAAAAGCTCAACGATATCGCTGTTGCCGAGCGCCTGCTCAACAAGCCAATCGTTAATCAGTGAAATCATAGACTGTCGTGACATTGGGCGTGGTCCTTAGTGGTCAATATGTGCGATTGCGCACACTTTTCGTCAAGGCAATGTGATAAGAATATTTTCTGTACGCGGTGACAAACCGTTCACAGTTCTTTATTTGCAAGTAGGTTTTCACAATCCACATACGTGATAACCTGCATACAGGTAACATTAAATACGGGGCTTTCCCCCTGTGAGTGGTTGGGAAGAATATAACTAGATGGAGCGTAATCTCCTCAAATATGTATGGATGCACTCCCGAAGCGACCAGCTTTGGATGGTGGTTATTATTTTAGCATCCATGCCCACTTACTTTCTTAGCCTCGAACTGCCAAAGCGTATCGTAAACAATCCTATCCAAGGCGTTGGCTTTGAAAATCCGGGCGATACCGGCTTTTTCCTTCAGACGCATCTGCCGTTTGGTGAGACGATCTTTGGCGAACCGGTCATGTTGTTTGAAGGTTTCGAGATGGAGCGCATCGGCTTCCTTCTTGCTTTGTCTTTTACGTTTCTTGGTCTAGTCGTCGCGAACGGCCTTTTCAAACTCTACATCAACACCTTTAAGGGCCGCATGGGCGAACGCATTTTGCGCCGTATGCGCTATGAA
>CALLHT010000152.1 GCA_938009335.1 uncultured Rhizobiaceae group bacterium | reverse complement strand
CTGCGGTCGCCGGGGCGAATCTCTACCGGTAGCAAGTCTCGGGTTGGCGCTGCCCCCAAACGAGGGCCAGAGAAACGGATTAGCAGACCACCACTCTCTACCCACTCTTTAAGACGGCGGGTTGCTGCTTCTGAAATTGTGCCAACGTCAGCGAGAATGATAGTGTTCACGCCTTGATTGACCAAGTCTGGAACGGACGCAGTTACATTCGCATCATCTGATCGGCGCAAATCAGAAAAAGGTTCTAGCGCACGCGATATATAGTAAAGAGGCGACAGTAGAGGCTGCGATTGGTCAAATGCCTCGCCGGAAATCAGTCCTACTAATCTGCGGCGATTGCTTTCGTCCAGCAATTGCACAGACGCAGCGTTGCGATTAGCAGCGGTTTCCAATCGTGCGATTTGATTGCGCAACTCAACAGGCTCATCAAACATGAACTCTGCGCGTTGGCTTCCTGCAGCAAAAACCACGCGTGTCTGCGCAATTGTCAGCCCTTTTTCGTCTTTTGCCAGAAGTTCCAACTCAGCAGGCGTTGTTTGTTCGGTTCGGATCAACGTACCGATCATTTGTCTCGGTTCATTGGAAACTGTTTCGATCGCATAGAGGAGTTCTGTGTCGCTGCTGAATACATTTAAATTGGAACCGGATGCTGCAAGCGAGCTATTCAGATTAGCGCTGCCCTCACGTTCCAAACCGTCGGACAGAAAAATAATATCTTCGAAGGCGCGGCTTTCTGCGATGGCGGTTACTTGCTGCGCAGCGCTTGCATGATCCGGTTCCATGGGACGGGCTTCAGCGGCCAAGAGTTGTTCTAATGCCTGTTCTGGCGCCTTAATTTCACCATCCCATCCTGGGCGTTGCGTGGTGCTAATCAAGGCGATAGATCGTCCGCTCTCACGCGCATCTGCCAAAATCGCATTTGCGGTATTTCTGCGACTGTCCCAATCACTTGCTGATGCCCAACCATCATCAATCACCATCAAAATAGGACCTTCGCCTGAGAGAGTCGATTGTTGCGGATTGAGAATGGGGCCGGCCATTGCCAAAATCGCCAATGCTGCCATGGTCAAACGAAGAAGTGTCAGCCACCATGGGCTTTGCGCAGGCGTTTCTTCTTTCTCGCGCAATCGCGCCAGAATGCGAGTGGGGGGGAACACCTCCTGTTGCGGGCGCGGCGGTGTAAGCCGCAACAACCACCAGATGACCGGTAAAGACAGCAGCGCTGTCAAAAGAAGCGGAGAAGCAAAAGCGATGGGAAGTCCAAACATGCGTTATGCCCTTTCGCCAAGATGCAAGTGAAGAGCGCCGAGGACTTCGGACGCCAAGCGGTCTGTGTGGTGGCGAACGAAACTCCAGTTCAGTGAGGCTGTATTCTGACGCATCGCTTCGGTTCTTGTGGCGATTTCGGTTTCATAGTCTTGTTTCAGGGTTTCGGCATTACCTGCGGTGAATTTCTCACCTGTTTCCGGATCGCTGAATTCAACGCGCCCGGAATACGGAAAGACTTCTTCTACCGGATCAACAATCTGAACCACGTGACCACGTGCGCCGCGTTTGAAAAGGCTTTCAAGCCTCTCTTTGTTCGTTTCTATCGGATCAAGAAAATCACTAAACAGGATTAGATCGCTGTGCGGGCCCAGATCCGGCTCAATTGGGAACTCGGTTTGTGGATCTGCCAGAATAAGTGCTTCGGCAAGTTTTTCTGCCGCATTGCGGCTAAGGATCGGGCGCGTAACGCCGAGCCAGCCCACGCGCTCTCCGCTGCGTGCTAAAAGTTCTGCCATAGCAAAGGCAAGAACCAAAGCCCGGGATTGTTTTGCAACAGTTGCGGTATCCGACTTGAATAACATAGAGGGCGATTCATCGACCCACAGCCAAACCGTGTGGGTTGCCTGCCATTCTTTATCTTGCACATAGATGTTGGCTTCATCACGCGCGGAACGTCGCCAATCGATGCGCGACATGTTCTCGCCGGGTGTGTACTGACGAAATTGCCAAAAATTCTCACCAATACCGCGCTTACGTCTGCCATGCCACCCTGAATAAACAGTGTTGGCGACGCGCTGTGCTTCCACAAGAAGATCGGGAATCAAACTCGCACGCGCGCGTGCTCTTTCGATCGTTTCGCGACCGGTTTCTCTGGGAGCAGGTGAGCCGATTGGCGCCATTAGCCGATGCGCCCTTTTAGCGTTGAAATCACATCGCGGACGGTGACGCTTTCCGCTCGCGCCGCAAATGACAATTGCATGCGATGTTGAAGCACGGGTTCAGCAAGTGCGAGCACGTCATCAACAGAAGGTGCAAGGCGACCATCCAACAATGCACGCGCACGGCAGGTTAACATCAGGGCTTGGGAAGCGCGCGGGCCGGGACCCCAAGAAATGAAATCGACAATTTTGTCTGCGCCACTGTCCGGACGGGCAGAACGCACCAGTTCCAGAATGGCATCAATGACACTTTCGCCTACAGGGATACGACGCACCAATTGCTGAAGTTCCTTTAGGCGGTCTGCGCTTAGGGTTTTCTTTGCGCTCGCTTCTGTGGTGCCGGTTGTTTCAAACAGGATGCGCTTTTCCGCTTCAAGGTCCGGGTAATGCACATCCACTTGCATCAAGAAACGGTCAAGTTGTGCTTCCGGAAGAGGGTAAGTGCCTTCTTGCTCCAGCGGGTTTTGCGTTGCCAGAACATGGAACGGAGACGGGAGATCATACCGCTGACCGGCAATCGTGACATGATATTCCTGCATCGACTGCAAAAGAGCTGCCTGTGTGCGCGGAGACGCCCGGTTAATCTCGTCCGCCATCAGGAGTTGCGCGAATACCGGACCTTTGACGAATTGAAAGCTTCGTTTGCCTTTTTCGTCCTGATGGAGAATTTCAGAACCCAGAATATCCGATGGCATCAGGTCCGGTGTGAATTGAATGCGATTATCATCTAGACCTAGTACGGTGCCCAGCGTTTCCACCAGTTTAGTTTTAGCAAGACCAGGTAGACCAACAAGCAGGGCATGACCACCTGCGAGAATGGTGATCAGCGTATTGTCGACCACGGTTTCCTGACCAAAAATCACATTCGCGACGTTAGCGCGTATCTTCCTCATGTCGCTGACAGCGTTCTCTGCTTGAGCAATGACCTCTTTCTCTTGGGCCTTTGTCATTTTGGTATCAATCGCGCTCATGAAAATCTCCGCATTAGGCTTTGCCATTAAATATGTCAGTACCTATAACATGGTAGTTGGCGAATGTGTGACTTCAAGACAGAAGTTTCACAAAGACTTGAGGATTAGGTTACTTGAATGGCTGAATTGCAGGATGATGCGGTTGCAAAGGGTTTAGGAGGGCTTGAAGCCCTGATTTCACGCGCAGGCGGGAAGGAAAAAGGTCTTCCGCCTGTGGATAAGTGGCATCCAGACTTCTGTGGAGACATTCCGATGGAAATTCGTGCTGATGGCACGTGGTTTTACATGGGCACACCAATTGGGCGTCATTCATTGGTAAAACTGTTTTCTTCAGTCTTGCGCAAAGATGATGATGGCAAGACTTATCTCGTTACACCAGTGGAACGCGTCGGTATTGGTGTTGAGGATGCACATTTTCTGATCGTTGAAATGAATGTGCATGAGAAAGAGGGTGAGCAGGTCATTACCTGCCGCACGAATATGGATGACGTGTTTGAAGTTGGAAGCGATCATCCCATGCATTTCGTCACCGTCGACGGCAATGAAGGTGTAAAGCCGTATGTGAATGTGCGTGGACGTTTGGAGGGCCTATTTGTGCGCTCCGCGATGTATGAATTGATTGCGCATGGGGAAGAAATTGAGGTGGATGGTGTGTTGATGTTTGCTATTCGTAGCAATGGTATGACATTCCCCATCATGCCAGCGGATGAACTCGCACAGCGAAGCGCGTAAGGATCATCATTGATTTCTCGTCTTTCCTTAGCAGATGCAAAAGCCATTTTGCAGGATCGGTTGTCCTTTGCTGACGGTGAAGAGGATGGTGACTATCATTTGAACCCCGACTTCAAGGATGATTTGGATAAGCGGGATTTTAAACCTGCAGCCGTATTAATCGGACTTGTGGAGCGAAATGGTGAGGCACATGTCATTCTGACTAAGCGTACTGAAAAGCTCTCTAACCATTCCGGCCAGGTTGCATTTCCGGGCGGCAAGATTGACGAAGATGACGCTTCCCCAGAAGCTGCTGCCTTGCGTGAAGCATGGGAAGAGATTGGTCTCGATATCAATGAGGTCGATGTGATTGGCAGGCTGCCGGATTATTATTCTGGAAGTGGGTTTCTGATAGCCCCGGTAATCGGGATTGTTTCATCAGGGGCCGATTATAAAATCAGCGAAGATGAAGTCGAATACAAATTTGAAGTGCCGCTTTCTTTTCTAATGGATCCGGCCAATCACTTGCTTGCTTCAAAGTTTTTCAAGGGCCGTGATCGGTACTATTATGAAATGCCTTATGAAGGGCATTATATCTGGGGCGTAACAGCGGGCATGATCCGCGTTTTGTATGACAGGGTGTTTGCGCATGAAACCGCTTGAGGGTGTAACAATTGACGATGATTGGTTGAGCGCCAAAGCCTTGCAGAAGTTATTTGATGTTCTGTCCGCAGATGGCGGCATGGCGATGGTGGCAGGTGGTGCCGTGCGGAATGCCCTTATGGGCATCCCTGCAAGCGATGTGGATGTTTGTACGACCATCTTACCTCATGAAGTGGTTAAGCGCCTTGAAGCGGAAGGTTACAAAGCAGTTCCGACTGGTATCGAACATGGCACTGTAACCGCCGTGATAGACGATGTGGCCTACGAGGTGACAACATTGCGCGAAGACATTGAAACAGATGGTCGTCATGCGGTTGTGAAATTCGGTACCGATTGGGAGGCGGATGCAAAGCGGCGTGATCTGACCATGAATGGGTTATTCTGTGATCGCGATGGCTTGATCTATGATTATGTGGATGGGTATCAGGATATCCAAACGCAGAATGTGCGGTTTATCGGCGACGCCGACACGCGCATCAAAGAAGATGCATTACGCATTCTCAGGTTCTTCCGTTTCTTCGCGTGGTATGGCAGCGGGCGCCCGGATGCCGCTGGGCTAAAGGCATGCAACGCAAACAAGATGTTGATGTCCGGCCTTTCGGTTGAACGGGTTTGGATGGAACTGAAAAAGATGCTTGCAGCACCTGACCCATCACGCGCTTTGCTCTGGATGCGGACGACCGGAATTCTTGGTGGTGTGCTTCCGGAAACCGTGAAATGGGGAATTGATGCCATCCCGGGTCTTATTCGAAACGAACGAGAATATGGTTGGGAGCCCGACTACCTTTTACGACTCACGGCGATGATGCGACCGCATGAAGAAACGGCAGATGGTCTTGTGAAGCGCATGTTGCTTTCAAATTTGGAGCGCGAACGGCTTTCTTCTTGGGCGTCGTCGCAAGTGCCGCCGCTTGATATAGCAAACGAAGAACTCGCTAAACGTCTTTACCGCGGCTCGCAACAGGGCCTAGTTGATGCGATGCGGCTTGAGGTTGTGCATTTGCAGAATCGTGATGACGAAGCGGGAGCAGAAACGATGGCTCAAATGGCGAGATTTTCAGAAGATTGGCAAAAGCCGGTCTTCCCGGTCAAAGGGCAAGACTTGCTCGACGCGGGGATGAACCCGGGTAAGGCGTTGGGAGAGAGCCTTGCGAAACTAGAGAATATTTGGGTGGAGAGTGGATTCGAACTCAATAAAGAAACCCTCCTCACCAAATTGTCTGCGGTTTAGGTTGTAGTTTTAGTTAGAAAGTTAAGCCCGTGTTTACCATGAAACTTGTTA
Source organism: uncultured Rhizobiaceae group bacterium (assembly GCA_938009335.1). Classification (GTDB taxonomy): domain Bacteria; phylum Pseudomonadota; class Alphaproteobacteria; order Rhizobiales; family Rhizobiaceae; genus JAALLB01. The sequence continues at coordinate 1,919 of CALLHT010000152.1, read as the reverse complement.
AACAGGCTGAAACTGCCTGAACAGTTTTGATTCAGCCTACCTGTAAGCATTTATTAATGCCGGTTACCTAGCGTGCGTGTTGACAGGTAGGTCTCGCCCTAGGACGGCAACAATAATGAATCAACAAAAGCCAACATACGTGATTGGTTTTGAGGGTAGTGGGAATAACGCACGACCCTTGATCCAAACAATGTTAGAAGTGAGCGCAGTACATATTACTGCGACATGGATAATATCCGATGACGTTCCCGCGAACGTGGTCATCTGTGAACCAGCACAGCATAGCGAAACCGGCCAACACTATTATAACGTCAAAGTGGCGTTGGGTGGCAAGCCCGATCCGGTTGTTTTTGCATTGCCTAAACCCTTTAGACTGATGCAACTTATTGAGTTGCTGAACAATGCTGAATCGCATTTTGAAGTTAACTACAAGCCAGCTGAAGATGCGCTCGTTGCGAATGGTACTTGGGCTAAATTCGCTGAGTTCTTAACCCGGGAGTTGGGTGTTCAACACGAAACCGGTTTCATTACGTTAAAGCTGGATGGCGCACACGTTGCTACGATTGATATCGCGGCGCAGAATTACTATCGCGTTGCCAATCTGATCAAGATTGTGAGCTACCAAAATACGCTTGAATATGCGCATCAAGATGAGTTTCCGCTCAATCCGGAACTTGACGGCGTAAGCCCGTTTCCGCTTGAGAACTTGGTTTGGCTTGCTGGATTGGTGGCAGGCGGTGGCATTGCAGCTCCGTGGCTGCCTGATAGCAGTCATTTCATTCTTAAGTCTTGGCCAAATTTTGCGATGTATAATCACAACATGAAAATGATTGAGATGTCCGCGAAATTGACGAAGCAACCCAAAGACGTTGCGACGTTGGCTAAGGAAGTAGAGGCCAGTGAAAGCATGGTCTGGAACTTTATGAATGCGGTATCACTTTTGGGAATTTGTCAGGCCGCAGAACCGGAAGAAGACGCTGAACTGAGTAAGAAACCAGCTTCGGGCAATGGGGACCCAATCCAAAGCAATGTTTCTTCTCTAATCGGTAAGCTGAAACAACATCTAATGAGGGCGGGGTAGATGTCTGAGAATGTTATTTTGATCGCGGGCCCAATGGGGGCCGGTAAAACCACTGCTATTCGCAGCCTAAGTGATACGGATATCGTTTCGACGGAAGCCAACAACACTGAGATGGATCGTGTCAACAAACCGACCACAACAGTTGCGCTGGACTACGGTGAGATCATGTTGGGTGATGAAGATAAGATCAAACTCTATGGAGTTCCTGGTCAACGTCGTTTTGATTTTATGTGGCGTATTCTTGAGAAGCGCGCATTGGGTTTGATCGTGCTTGTAAACAATGACACCGAGGATCCGCTTGGTGAAGTCGTTTACTTCATGGAGCAGTTCTCTTCCATTTATGAACGCGGCGGAATGGTTGTCGGCGTAACGCGCAGTGACATCAAGCCTGAGCCGACAATTGGCGACTATGTGTTGCACATGGATGCAAACAGCCCGTACGCCGGTGTGCCGACTTTCACTGTCGACCCGCGCAGCAAGGAGCACATGGTAATGATGCTCTACTCACTACTCATGAATATTGAAGCAAACCAAGGGGTTCAGGAAAATGTTCGCGTATCACAAGGATGAAGACTTTTGCATGGCGTGCGGCATAGAACTCAACACGCTGGCGGAACGATGCAAGGGCATGGAGTCTGCTGCCATCGTCTCTTCCGACGGATTTGTTGTGTCTACATTCGGCAGGCTTAAAGATGGTGGAAACCGTCTTGGTTCTATGACGAGTTCAATGCAAGCGCTTGCGGAAGCAGTGCATGAAGAACTTGGAATGGGAGACAACGAGTATATCACGTTTAAATCAAGCGGCGGCAATCTGGTGATGAGCCGGATGGGAGAATAT
>CALLHT010000151.1 GCA_938009335.1 uncultured Rhizobiaceae group bacterium | reverse complement strand
GTAAACAGACGGCTTCCCGCCTGAACGCCCGGCATTTTCTTCCTCACGCGCCAACAATGGCCGCGTAAGGTCTTCAAGTCTCGGTTCCCACACAACCAAATACCTGCTATCAACTCACACGCAAAGAGTGTAAGTCAAAGTTGTAAGCATTGCTAGACAAAAACATGTCCAAAAGAATATCGGTTTTATTGCCAGCATTTATTTGTCTAGTGTTTTCATACCTTTCAACGGTAATCACACCAGCTTGGGCGCAGGACGTTGTGATTCCCAACTATTGGGATGAAGCCGAACGTTTCGAAAAGCCGGACTTGAAAACCTTGCCTCGCCTCAGGTTTCTAACAACAACAGATTTTCCGCCATTTAACTTCATCGATCGTAAAAAGCGATTGACTGGTTTGCATGTTGATTTGGCGCGGGCCATTTGCGCTGAACTGGATGTTCTCAACCGTTGCGAAATTCAAGCAGTTCCATGGGGTGAACTGAACAGCTCTTTGCAGAAGAACGAAGGCGAAGCCGTTTTGGCTGGCATCGCCGTTAATGATCAAACGCGTAAAGACTATGACTTTTCCCGGGCCTATTTACGCATTCCTGCGCGGTTTGTCGTTCGCAAAGACGCTGATCTTTCGGGTGACGCCTATTCGACACTTTTCAGAAAGAAAATCGGCATCATAGCGGGCTCAAATCATGCTGTGTATTTTGGACAGGTTTTTGGGTCGAGAACTTCGGTAGAATTTAAAACGAGAGAAGATGCGCTTGTTGCGCTCCAGAAAAAGGACGTTGATGCGGTATTCTCTGATGCGTTGTCGCTTTCTTTCTGGCTGGCATCGTCGGCTTCTAACGATTGCTGCAACTTCCTTGATGGGGCCTTTGAGTCTGAGCGCCATTTCGGCGGAGGTTTATCCGTCGCGCTTCCTAAGGGGAGACAAGATCTCGTAGACGCAATGAATTATGCATTAAAGGAAATCAATCAAAAGGGTACTTTTGCGGAACTGTATCTGCGCTATTTCCCTCTTGGGCTTTATTAAACAAGCTCCTCATTGAGTATGGACCCTAGTTTTCCAGCCGCTTCTGTTTGATGAATGGAACACGCAAACTCCAGATGAGTTCAGTTGGCTGGTCATCCTGCCATTCGGAAAGGCCGATGGTCATTTCTTCATGACCTTTTTCTGGTTGATCAATATAGGTTCCGAACATCCGATCCCAGATTGCGAGATTAAATCCGTAGTTGGAATCCGTTTCATTATGGATGATCGAATGATGAACCCGGTGCATATCCGGCGTTACGATGAACCACCTCAGCACACGGTCAATTCCCAGCGGGATCTTTGTATTGGAGTGATTGAACATTGCCGCACCATTCAAAACAATTTCAAAGATTAGGACGGATATGGCGGGTGCTCCAAGTGCGGTTACGACGACAACCTTCCACGCCATGGAGAGAACAATTTCAATCGGGTGAAAGCGAATAGCAGTCGAAACATCGATATCAACATCGGAATGATGCATCCGATGTACGGTCCATAAGATAGGAACCTTGTGTGACGCGACATGCGCAAACCAGGTAGAGAAATCCAGAACGACAAAAGAAATCACAACGGCAAGCCAGAGCGGAGCCTCAATCAAGTTGAACAGGCCGTAGCCGTTCATCTGAGCCCAAGTTGCAGCACCTACAGCGGCTCCCACAAACAGAAGCCTGAGAACTGCTGAATCGATGAAAACGATGATCCAATTCGTTATCCAGCGCTTTGTTTTGACAGGTCGTAATTCGCGTCTGGGGACAAGAAATTCCATCAGGGCCAATATGGTAAAAAGCCCAAGAAAAATTCCCAATCGAATTTGTGGTTCTGTGAACTCAGGCATGACTACAATGTCCTGTGTCGAGCACGTGCGCCGCGTTCTATTGCGGCGCAGTTAAGCCGGTCTAAATTGAGCGAATCGCGCAACATTTGAAGCAGGCGCAGCTCTTCTTGTTCCACATTGAGGTCAGCGGCTGCGACTTCAACCGCAAGGGCATAAACCGTTTCATGCATTTCTTCGGGAACATTCTTGAGAACGTTTGATATAACATCATCGAGGCCATCGGTATCTTGCAGGATCGAGCTGCAGGTTTTGGCATCTGCCATAAAGTCTTCTTTATAGTAACCATTGAAAACCGGCAGTGAATTCACGATGTTTCCAATCTTTGCAAGTTCGTGATCTGTCATCGTGCGGTCCGCTGCGGACATGGTAACCATCACATAAACGAGTGCTTGTTGAATGGAGCGATCTGACATGATTTGTGTGCCTCAAATGAATAATTGCGCATAGTTGCTATTTGTAGAACTTAGGTGCTTCGATCGGCGCGTGCAACCGCTTGGAAAATTGGTCGCAATGAGATAACAAACGGTCAAACTGCATAACCTGTTCTCCCTAAAGGCATCACCATTATGACCGCAGACCTGAAAGAAATCGCGCAAACTTCTAAAGCATGGCCGTTTGAAGAAGCAAAGCGTTTGGTCAAACGGTTTGAGCAATCCGGTTATCCGGAAGAAGTGCTCTTCGAAACCGGGTATGGTCCATCCGGTCTTCCCCATATTGGTACGTTTGGTGAAGTCGCGCGCACAACAATGGTGATGAATGCCTTCCGCGTTCTAACGGAAGATAAAATTCCGACACGGCTCCTATGTTTCTCTGACGATATGGACGGCATGCGGAAAATCCCGGGCAATGTGCCCAATGGAGAAATGCTTGAAGGGTTTTTGAACAAGCCACTTTCTCGTGTTCCGAACCCGTTTGATAGCGAGCATGAAAGTTTCGCAGCGCATAACAACGCTCAACTTTGTCAGTTTTTGGACAGCTTTGATTTTGAGTATGAGTTTGCAAGTTCCACCGAATATTATGCGTCTGGTAAGTTCGATGCGATGCTCCTAAAAGCGGTCGAAAAATATCAAGACATTATGGATGTGATGTTGCCCACTTTGGGCCCGGAACGTCAGGCAACCTATAGTCCATTCCTGCCCATTTCGCCCTCTACCGGCAATGTTCTGTATGTTCCGATGAAGTCAGTTGATGCAGAAAACGGCACAATCACTTTCGATGATGAAGATGGAACTGAGGTGACCTTGCCGGTCACAGGCGGCAACGTGAAACTCCAGTGGAAGCCTGATTTCGGAATGCGTTGGGCAGCCCTCAACGTGCATTTTGAGATGTATGGAAAAGACCACCAGGCAAACTCAAATCTCTATGACAAGATTTGTCGTATTTTAGGTGTTCGCCCGCCGGAACATTTCATCTACGAATTGTTCCTCGATGACAAAGGCGAGAAGATTTCCAAGACCAAAGGCAATGGGATTGCGATTGAAGAGTGGCTGGAATATGCCTCTCCAAACAGTCTTTCTTTGTTTATGTATCAAAAGCCAAAAACGGCAAAGCGTCTGTACTTTGATGTTATCCCGCGTCAAGTGGATGAGTATTTTCAGCATTTAGCGGCATTCGAAGGCCAAGACGAAAAAGCAAAGCTCAATAATCCGGTTTGGCACATCCATGGCGGCATTCCTCCTAAAGTGGATATGCCAATCAACTTCACGATGTTGCTTAACTTGGTGAGTGCTTCCAATGCATCAGACAAAGAAACCCTTTGGGGCTTTATCTCACAATATGCTGAGGGTGTGACACCGGACAGCCATCCGGTTTTGGATGAACTAGTCGGCTATGCAATCCGGTATTTTGAAGATTTTGTTCGCCCGACCAAAACCTTCCGCGCACCTACTGATCAAGAGCGTTCTGCGCTGGTCGATCTTAGAGCGAAACTCGAAGCGTTGGATCCCTCTTCAGATGGTGAAGCAATCCAGACAGAAATTTTTACGGTCGGGAAAGATCATGGGTTTGAGAATCTGCGCGAGTGGTTCCAAGCGCTTTACCAGATTCTACTGGGGCAAGATCAGGGGCCACGGTTTGGTTCGTTTGCAGCACTTTACGGCATCGATAAAACGGTTGAGATGATTGACGCAGGCCTTGAAGGAAAATTGGGGTAAGCGTCAAATCCGAATTTACTGGCTGGCCCAAACGATGCGGGCAATCCAATCAATCTCGGTGAGCTGATATTTCAAGTTTGAATGTTCGGGGTTCAGGGACTGTAGTTCGACCTGTTTTGCTGTCTTTTTTTCAAGCGTTTTAGCCAGAACTTCACCCTCGGTTGTTTTGACCACAACGCGGTCTCCACGTCGCACATTGGCTGATGGGTCTACCACCAAAATATCGCCTTCGCGATACAGTGGCATCATGGAATCTCCAGATACTTTCAACGCATAGCTGTTTTCCGTGACATTACCGGGTGGAGCAATTTCGTCCCAGCCTTGTCCGACCGGAAATCCGCCATCGTCAAAATACCCGCCAGCACCTGCTTGCGCAAAACCAATCAGTGGAACACTTCGTTGCGGGATGTCACGATAATTGAGATTATCGTTGGCCGCAGGCTCGCTAGATTGCCCCAGCGTACCCATGAAATCTTGTACGCTGGTATTGGTAGAACGAAGAATTTTCGCGATGGATTCGGTTGAAGGCCATCGCTCACGGCCCCCTGATGTAAATCGCTTTGACTTATTGAATGTTGTTGGATCAAGGCCTGCTTTTTTTGCGAGACCAGAAACTGAATATCCGGTCTGAAGTGCCAGTTGATCAATTGCAGACCAGATTTGATCGTGTGTAAGCTTGTCCATTAAATCATCGCTAGAAAGGAATAATTTCCTTTCTAGCGATTTGACTGCCTTAAGTCCAGTTCTGTCTTTGAATGGTTTAAGCTTGAAACGCCTCTCTGCCTGACGCAATCATCTGCTCCAGATATTCAAGGCGATCCTGTCCCCAAAATACTTCGCCATTGTAAACATAAGCGGGTGCACCCACGGCATCCGCTGCGATGGCTTCTTGCGTGTTTTGTGCGCGTGCTGTTGATGCGGCTTCAGAATTGGCAATCTCCAGAATTTTCGCAGAATCATGTCCACACTCGGTTAAGAGCTCGCTGAGAACTGCTTCATCTGCAATCTGTTTTTCCTGTTCCCAAATCGCCTTGCCGACGGCTTTGCAAAAGGATGAAGCATCTTCGCCGGCAATGACGAGAGCACACACCGTATGATCCGATGGTGCTTGGTCGGTGGGGAAGTATTTCGGAGCCTTATTGATGCAGATGTTGCGCATCA
>CALLHT010000150.1 GCA_938009335.1 uncultured Rhizobiaceae group bacterium | reverse complement strand
CACGGTGCCCGCACCAGCAGAACCAAATCGGCGATTTTAGAGAAAATCTGGTAAAGTGATAGTCTGGTATGTTTTGCTAAACTGCTCACCAAATTTCTTTTCAATTTCTTCCAGCTTTGCAACCCAGCCAAGCACAGCTTCATCTACTTTTTGCCAATCTTTCTCCCCGTATTTCCCTTGTTTGTTATGATAGTCAAAAAACATCAATGCGCTTTCCGTATCGATTCGACTTTCAAGTCCACGCAGGTTTCGCTCGGCAGCGTAAATCGCGGAATATTTTGAGCTATACGAGAAACTGGTAAGGCCAATGACAAGCAATGCAAGCAAGCCTTTCAATGCGTTTGAATGTGTAAATAGGCCTGAAATGTATTGGGAAAAGGCCGAGAATATTGAATTGGCTTCATTTCCATTTGAGTTAGAGGTATTTCCTTCCTCATTGCGCCAATTTGGAAGTAAGATTACCGCTAACGCTGCAACAAGGATAAAGAAATTGATGCGTTTAATCGCCGTTTGCATCCACTTACGGTTTCGCCGGTGCTCTTTCCTTAAGTCTCGGATTCTATCTCTCGCGAGCCATACACGTTCTGCAAGCTTAGGCGCATTAATAATTATTGAGGAGAAATCTAGATCACGCCTTTCTGCGCCATTTGTGCAATCGGTAATTGAAGGTGAAAGGTTCGAACTACTGTATTCTATTGTATTTTCGACGCAATGTATTTTGTTTCCGCCAGCCTTGTCATCATACTTTCCAAGGAAACTTGTTGGATTTAAGAAGAGAAGCGCAAAGAAGAAAACGATAAAAAGATACCAGATAAAACGTTCAGCAAATGTCATAAGGGCTTCCTTTGTGAAGCGCCCCTTAATAGTTGAATAATACATACAAGATTAATCAAAAAGGAAGCCCATGAACTCAAAAGTGATCACAGCTGGCGCTCTTGCCATTGGCGACGAACTTCTTTCCGGCAGAACGCGGGACAAAAACATCGGTCATCTCGCAAATGCGCTAACCCATCAGGGCATTGATCTAAAGGAAGTGAGAATCGTCTCTGACGAACAAGACGAGATCGTAGCGGCGCTTAATGCCTTGCGGGAACGTTACACTTATGTGTTCACCAGCGGCGGCATTGGTCCGACCCATGATGATATCACGGCAGATGCAATTGCTGCTGCGTTCGGAGTTGCAATTGACCACGACCCGCGTGCAATGAGCCTTCTTACCGCACACTACAAAGCTCGCGAAATGGAGTTTACCCCTGCCCGTCAACGCATGGCGCGCATTCCACATGGTGCAGATTTGATCGATAATCCGGTTTCCGTTGCTCCTGGCTTTAAGCTGGAAAACGTTTATGTAATGGCGGGCGTCCCATCCGTCTTTCAAGCCATGCTGGAAAACGTTTTGCCAACCCTTGAAGGCGGCGCAAAAATGCTCTCTGAGACAATCCATTGCCCATTTGGCGAGGGAACTATAGGCGACCGTCTTGGAGAGATTCAAAAATCTCATCCTGAAACATCGATTGGTTCCTATCCAAAATACGATGGCGAAAAATTCTTTACTCAAATTGTCTTGCGAGCAAGGGATAAGAAAATGCAAAATGCAGCAATCGAGGATGTGAAAAATATGCTGGTTGAGTTTAATCAAGACTAAACGGAATAGTTGTTTAGTTACTGAGTGTTAAGACATTGGGCTTAGTTTGTAGAGAATCATAACTTCGAATCGGAAGCTCCATGTTCAAGAAATTCTTACGCGATACCGCAGGCGCGACTTCAATAGAGTATGCACTCATTGCCAGCCTGATTGGCGCTGCTATCGTTGGCGGCGTAACAAATCTTGGAGATGCAACTGAGGACAATTACAATCAACTTGGCCAGGAAGTTCAAAACGCCACTCCGGGCTAACCTTCCGGCATCGCGAACAAATCCGTATCGTCTAGTCGACATCCAGCTTGCAAAATCATCGTATTGACCTGCCCTCTATGATGGGTCTGGTGGTTGAACATATGCGTAACGAGCATGCCAGTTTGGCGTGTGACGTGTTTATTGAGAGCGCCCGAAAACCAAGAAAGCTCACCGTTCAAAAATTCTTCGTTTACGACGTCACTCCAGTCCAGTAATTTTTCGTCAAATGCTTCCCTTTGACTCGTCAGTTCGCTCCAAGCGTCAATCATTGAACGCGATTCTTGAATTGAACTTGCAGATGGCGCCGGAGTTCCCGCAAAACGCGCCATCCAGATTTGGTCCCCCCAAAGAAGATGTGAGAGCGTTTCATGGATTGAACCAAAGAACGCACCGCGATCCTTTTTCCGATCAGCATCATCCAACTGTGACGCAGCACCGTAGATGCTTTTGTTTTGCCAAGCATTGTAACGCGCCATGGTTCTCACGAAATCAGACGTAATCATCGTTGCACAATCCCTTGTTTCAGAATATTGACTGTCCATCCAAACTTACTTCGGAACGAAATATGTCAGACGCCGCACCAAAAGCCTTCCCCGTTTCATGGGACCAATTCCACCGCGATAGCAAAGCCCTTGCTTGGAGGCTTGCAGGCATAAGTGAGAAAAACGGCGAATGGAAAGCTGTCATTTCCATCACCAGAGGTGGGCTTGTTCCTGCCGCTATTATCGCCCGCGAACTTGGTGTCAGAAACATCGAGACCGTGTGCATCGCATCATACCATGAGTACAAAGATCAGGGAAATCTTGTTGTGCTAAAAGGCATTTCAGAATCAATCGTGGCAGAGACCAATGGCGGCGAGCAAGTGCTCGTCATCGATGACCTGACTGACACTGGCGCTACAGCGAAAAAAGTGCGGGAAATGCTTCCCAATGCACATTTTGCGACCGTTTATGCCAAGCCATCCGGCAAACCAACTGTAGACACTTATGTGACGGAAGTGTCTCAAGATACCTGGATTTATTTCCCATGGGATCTCGACCTATCCTATTCCGCACCCATCTCCGGAAAAAAGGACGGGTAAAGCACCAGGCCGCGCCCCAGCCAACCATTTGAAAAACATTTCCCCTAGCCTTTGGATTGTCCTTACCAGCATCATGATCAACATGATGGGGGTCGGTATGATGTGGCCAATCCTGCCGACTTTGGTCGAGGAACTCACCACAGGTGATGTCTCTCATACAGCAGCGATTTACGGCGCAACGGCTGTCGTTTTTTCCATCATGCAGTTTCTGTTTGCACCCGTCATGGGCGCATTATCAGATCGTTTTGGCAGGCGTCGGATCATGTTGATCGCCCTGCTTGGTCTTGGTTTTGATACACTCCTTCTTGCCTTTGCACCAAGTATCATTTGGGTATTTCTGGGACGCGCGCTTGGCGGCGTCTTCGGCGCAACATATTCCATCGCTAGCGCCTACATCACGGACACCACAAAACCTGAAGACCGCGCAGCAGGCTTCGGCATGTTAGGCGCTGCATTCGGCATTGGTTTCATCATCGGCCCACTAGTTGGCGGCTTCTTCGGTGCCATCGATACAAGAATGCCGTTTTATTTCGCCGCAATATTGTCCCTACTTAATTGCATCGTTGGTTATTTCCTGTTGGAAGAAACGCTACCAGAAGAAAAGCGAAACGCTGCAAGCCTGATGAAGGCCAATCCGTTTGGCACACTGGCACTGCTAAGAACCAGCCCGACGCTTCTTTTAATGGGACTTATTCTTCTCCTTCTTAACGCTACGCAGCGCGGCATGGAAACCATCTGGGTAATCTTCACCCAACACAAATACGGCTGGGGCTTGCAGGAAGCAGGAATATCCCTCGCCGTTGTTGGTGTGTCGTATTTCATCGTTCAAGGCTTCCTTGTAAGGCCTACCGTGAGATCACTCGGCGAGAAACAAACTGCGGTTCTTGGTGCACTGCTATGCGCCGTCATGTTCCTCATTCTCTCCTGCACCAGCAATCCATTGATCGCCTATCTCGGCATTCCACTTTATGCCCTGGGTGCCGGCTGCGCAGGTCCAGCTTTGCAGGCAATCGCCTCGCAATTTGTAAAGCCAGAACAACAGGGCCACCTGCAAGGCGCACTTACATCTATTAGCGGATTATCGGCCATCATTGGCCCTGCAATTTCAGCTGCAAGCTTTTCCTACTTTACTTCCGAAAACGCACCTTATGATTTCCCCGGAGCGTATTTCGCTTTGGGTACTTTGACTTTCCTAATCGTTTCGTTTCTCGCAACCCGCCTGCAACCCAAAGAATAATGATCTTTTCACGCAGCAACACGGTTTGGTGAGTGTGTGATTTTCCGCTTAAAACACAAATCACTGCCAGATATATTGTAGAAATGACAAAACGTTTTCCTTTCCTTTCTGTGGCAAGCGCCGTTACTCTTGGTGCATTTGCCTATCTCGGCACGACCACCTGCAAACACTCCACAGCGCAGGCTACTGAATGCGTGGGCAACACTCCCTGCCCGATTGGCGATCGCAGCTATCATGTGCTGCCACCAGACAATTGGGATGGTGTGACACCTCTTCCCATTCTAGTTCATTTTCATGGGTGGGGGAGACAAGGCCCTGTACCGGTCAATCACAAACACATCGGGCAGGAAACGCGCAAAAGAAATGTGCTTTTGGTGGCGCCAAATGGCCTTGGCAAATCCTGGGACTTTTGGCGCCCCGGTTCACGCGATACCGGCTTCACACAAGCTGTTCTTGATGATGTGGAAAAGCGATTTCCCGTAGACCGCTCTAAACTCTTTGTTTCCGGATATTCCTGGGGCAGTTCCATGGCCTGGCGCTTCTCGTGTGAGGCAGGCAATCAAGTAACGGTTCTTTTGGGCATCTCCGGCACGTTTTATGATCAGTCCGAGAATTGCGAAACGGGACCTGTTGAGGTTCGTCACGTTCATGGGCTGAAAGATACGGTCATGGACTTCCCCTATGGCCCAAACGGTGAAGAGACCGGACCTATTCGCCTCTGGCAGCGGATCAACGGATGCGGCATAACCCCAGTCGAAAAGTCTAATTGGGAAAGCTCACAGAAATACACACACTATGAATGGACCAATTGCACGTCAGGCAAAACCGTCCAGTTGGATGTTCATGGCGGCGGCCACTGGATCGCGCGCGGTTGGCTTGCTAAACAGCTGGATGAGTTGCTGGCAGAAAACACTGATTCCTGAATAGTTTCAGAAAAACACCTGCCAAGTCAGGGACTTGGCAGGTATATAAGAATCAAACTCTCAATCAGAAATGATCTAACCTACGGCCCGGATGATTGCGCCAGCGCAGGTTCTCGCGATTAAGCTGGTCAATCTTGGTGACACCCATCAGCTTCATATCCCGTTCAATTTCTGTGCGAAGGTTGCCAAGCGTCTTCTCAACACCTGCCTGCCCCGCAGCAGCAAGCGAATAGAGATACAGCCGCCCGCCGGAACAGGCTTTTGCCCCCACAGAAAGCGCCTTGAGAACATGCGTGCCGCGCTGAATACCGCCTTCGCAAATCACATCGATCTTATCACCTACCGCATCGCAAATCTCGGCAAGCTGATCGAACGGCGCGCGTGATCCATCGAGCTGACGCCCACCATGGTTTGAAACCATAATGCCGGTACAGCCGATATCGACCGCGCGCTTTGCATCTTCGACGCTCATAATCCCTTTGAGCGCAAATTGTCCGTTCCAATCCTTGCAGAGCTTTTCAGCGTCCTTCCAACTCATGGATTGATCCAGCATCTTGGAGAAATATTCGCCCACAGAGACCGCCATATTGGTGCCTTCCGAGACGTGGCCTGAAAGATGCGGCATATCAAATTTCGGTTTGGTGAAAAAGTTCCAAGCCCACATTGGATGCGTTGCAAAGCTCAAGAGGCTCTCAAGCGTCAATTTAGGCGGCGAGGTAAAGCCTGTATGCAAATCACGCTCACGGTTGCCCCCTGTAATCGTATCTACGGTTAGTGCCATCACCTGAAATTTGGCTTCCCGAGCACGTTCCAGCAGCGCATCGTTAAGCCCGCGGTCTTTGTGGAAGTAAAACTGGAACATTTTCGGACCGTCCGTGATCTCGGAAATCTCTTCCACGGTTACCGTTGCAAGCGAAGAAACGCCGAACATCGTACCATATTTCTTGGCAGCGCGGGCTACTGCGCGTTCCCCATCATGATGGAAAAGCCGTTGCAAGGCTGTTGGCGCGCAGTAAATCGGCATATCGAGCTTCTGCCCCATCACCTCAACGCTCATATCCACTTCTTCAACGCCTGCAAGAACGTTTGGCACGAGATCGCAATCATCAAATGCTTCTGTATTGCGTCTATAGGTCAGCTCATCATCAGCCGCACCGTCAATGTAGTGGAAAATCGGGCCAGGAAGGCGTTGCTTGGCCAGCAGGCGCATTTCTTGAACGTTGTGGCAATCTTTGAGGCGTCTGAACATGGTTTGCTCCGGGATAATAAAATCTGAATGGGTTTTGTTGCACTTGAGGTAAGATTTCAAGGCTCAAACACTTTTTCTATTTTGGAAATAATAAATCAGATTGTTTCTTCTGTTGATTTCACCAACACCCACGCCCGCGAAAACGCGGGTAAGACAAGGTATGGAAAAGGAACAGACACGCTGACATATCAAGGCACTTCAAGCTTCCCACACCGCCGTTCCCACGCGTCCTTTTCCCAATCGCGGACGAGGCCATGAAGTTCTCGCAAGACTTCGTGGGATGGCTCGGTTGATTGTTTGTTTGAACCGGGTGGTATGCCGGGGCGCATGGGTGGCACTTTTCGAGGTCCAGGAGGGGCATGCTCGCGCTGGGCCATAATTCTGGCGAGGCGTTTGGCCTGTTGGGGGATGGTTTTGAGTGCGTGGTCGAGGCCGGCTAATCGACGGATGAGTTTTGTTGGGTCGGGCAAGAGGTCACCACCCACTCCGTCATTCTCGATCCACCTTAACCCGTCATCCTCGCCTTCATGGCGGGGATCCATTCCTATGGCCTCGCCAATTCTTCGATGGTGCAGCATATGCTCTGCGTCTTCAGGCATGGATTCCTGTGCCAAGCACAGGAATGACGGGGGTGGACTTGCAAACCATATCCTCGGCTCGGGCCTGGATCCTCGGGTTGATCCACGGAACAAGTCCGAGGACGAGGATGACG
>CALLHT010000149.1 GCA_938009335.1 uncultured Rhizobiaceae group bacterium | reverse complement strand
CACGAAAAAGCGGAAGAGTTAGGCATTCCGGTGTTTACGCCAGAAAGTCTAAAGGGCGAAGCTGAGCAAGCAGAATTTGCCAGCCACAACGCGGATGTTGCCGTGGTGATCGCCTATGGCCTGTTGCTGCCGAAATCCATTCTCGATACACCCAAATACGGATGTTTCAATGGCCACGCTTCTTTGCTGCCGCGTTGGCGAGGCGCTGCACCCATACAACGCGCTATCATGGCCGGTGATGCAGAAACCGGTGTCGGCATTATGAAAATGGATGTGGGTCTTGATACCGGTGACGTGGCGTTGGAAGAGCGCTTCCCCATTGACGCCAATATGACGGCTGGTGAATTGCATGATGTTCTATCGGCGCTAACTGCAGGTTTGATGGGTAGGGCGATGGCAGAATTGGAGCGCGGAACGCTGTCCCTTACCCCACAATCAGATGACGGGATCGTTTACGCGCACAAAATTTCGAAAGACGAGACGCGCATCGATTGGTCTAAATCTGCAGCTGAAGTACATAATCATATTCGTGGCCTTTCGCCGTTTCCGGGCAGTTGGTGTGAGATGGTGATCGGAGGCAAGCCGCAACGCGTGAAAGTGCTTTCAAGCGAACTTGGCAAAGAAAGCGGTTCGCCAAGTGCCATCCTCAATGATCAACTGACAATTGGCTGCGGTGAGGGTTCAGTCCGGTTAGTGCGGGTTCAGCGCGCTGGTAAGCAGGCACAAGACACAGAAGAGTTTTTGCGAGGCAATGCAATCGAGGCTGTCCTCTAGATGCCCCGCTATAAGATCACCATAGAGTATGACGGCACGCCTTACTATGGCTGGCAGAGGCAGGATAATTTTGCCTCGGTTCAGCAGTCGATTGAAGAGGCAATGCAGAAATTCGCCCAGCATGAAGTAACCGTTTTTGCAGCAGGCAGGACAGACACGGGCGTTCATGCTTTGGGTCAGGTCATCCATGTGGACCTTGAGCGGGATTGGAAACCGGAGAAAGTGCAGGAAGCAACTAATGGGTTGCTAAAACTTGCAGGCCATCCGATCTGCGCGATTGATGTCACAAAAGTAGATGGCGAGTTTGATGCTCGTTTCTCTGCGGTGCAACGCTATTACCGCTATCGGATCATCAACCGCATCGCGCCGCTGACCGTTGACCTTGAACGGGCATGGTGGATCCGGTTTCCTCTCAATGTGGATGCCATGCACGATGCAGCTCAAGAACTGGTCGGTCATCATGATTTCACAACGTTTCGCTCGACCGATTGTCAGGCCAAGTCTCCCATGCGCACGGTCGATGTGTTGCGGGTAAGCCGCGTGAACGAAACTGAGATCGAGATTATCGCAGAAGCGCGTTCTTTCCTGCACAATCAAATTCGCTCTTTTGCGGGCTCCTTGAAACTGGTGGGCGATGGCAAGTGGTCGAAACAAGATTTAGTTGATGCACGCGATGCGCTGGATCGAAAACGCTGCGGTCCGGTTGCACCAGCATGTGGGCTATATTTAACGAGAGTGGATTACCCAACTTCAGTTGGTTGAATAATTTTCGTAGGTGCTACCCCATAGGTTTGCGTGAATGCGCGTGTGAAAGCGTCACCGCTTCCATATCCAAATTTACGCGCAGTTTCCTTTACTCTCGCGCCGCTCATCAATGCGTTTCTGGCGAGTGTCATACGCCACTGCTTAAGGTAAGACATGGGAGACTTTCCGAGCGTTGCCTGAAACGTTTCCATAAATTGTGATCGTGATTGAGCAGAGAGCGTTACAAGGTCATCCAGCTTCCAAGCTCTACCGGGTTGATCGTGTATTGCGACCAAAACGGGACTTAGATGAGGATCGGCAAGCCCGGCCAGAAGCCCGGTATCTGATTGTCTATTCTCAACCTGTTTTCGCAACATGCTGACAAGAAGGAATTCGCACAACCGGTCGAGTGCAATTTGTCCGCCACATCGGCGTGTATTGATTTCCGATGCAAGCAGTTCTGCGAGTGCGCGCAAATCTGGTGAGACGGAAAGGTCGACGGAAATCTCGTTTGGAAGTGCGTTGAGGATAGGGTTTGCTTTGCCTCCATAATCAACCACTGCAACCGCAATCGGAGTGCCCACGCAATTTGGCAAAGCATGCTGGTCAAAACGCAGCCAAACGGATGTTGGGGTATCTTCATCGCCGAATATTATGAGATTGGCTTCCGCAGGACTGACATTTGTCCGCGATTGTATTTCAAAGTGAGAAACCAGGCTGGAAAGTCGATCTAAATGCGTCATATGGAATATTAATCAGAAAAATTGGAATTATTACGACAATAATTCCGATATACGCTGTTTGCAATAGCAATCCCAAGACAGGAGTTCCCCTATGTTGTTACCAAGAAAAAAAGTACCAGATCTGAAAGTGCCACTCGTTGGCGGCGGTGAATTTGACCTTTCAGCAGAAACCAGTGAGCGAGGCACAGTCGTTTGCTTTTATCGTGGTCTTCATTGCCCGATTTGCGCAAACTATCTGATTGAATTCGAAAAACGTGTACCAGAATTTGCTGAGCGTGGCGTTGGCGCAATTGCAATCAGCTCTGATGTTGAAGAACGTGGTGCGGCGATGGCGGAGAAGGTGGAAGCCAAGAACCTGCGCTTTGCCTATGGGCTTGATCTTAAGAAAGCAAAGGAGTGGGGGCTTTATATTTCAACGTCTCGTGGCACGACTTCCATCGGTATTGAAGAGCCTGCATTGTTCTCCGAACCCGGTCTGTTCATGATCACGCCTGAGCAAACCTTGTATTACGGTTCAACACAAACCATGCCATTTGTGCGCCCGCATTTTTCTGAATTGGTTGCGGGGCTTGATTTTGCCATCCCGAACAACTATCCAGCACGCGGTGAATATACTGGCGAGGTGTAAAACTCGCCAAGTCCTCGAAGGCTGGGGCGGGGCTCGTCCGGGAGACCGGGCGGGCCTTTTTATGTTCTGCTTAAACAGCGTTTGTCTTGCTCAATTGAGAATGAGCATCAGATAATCGCATTCGCATTTTGTGAGCATACATATCCAGATCGGCCGCGCGAATGAGATCAGAAAGGTTTGTTCCATCTTTTGGATAGGAAGCCTGTCCGATACTCGCAAAAATATCGTGATTCTGTCCACCGAATTGCACGGGCTTCTCTACTGCCGCACGCAAACGTGCTGTTTGGCTGATCACCACGGATAAGTCTGCGGGCGCGGACAATAAGACTGCGAATTCATCGCCACCCAACCGCGCGATATAATCGCAATCGCGCTTGGCTTCGGCCAGGCGCGATGCTGTGGTCTTCAAGACGCGGTCTCCTGCTTCATGGCCGAATTGATCATTGATTGTTTTGAAGCCGTTCAAATCTATGTAGAGGATCGCGAGTTCTTCACCGGATTCGGACGCTGTGGCAATCGCATCATCCAACTGCATTTCGAAGTGTCTTCGGTTTCCAATTTCGGTCAGAAAGTCGATGCTTGCCCATTTTTCAAACAAATGCTTGTCATGGTTTAGGGCAAGATGAAGTTCTTCATTTGTCTTTTGCAAATAAGCCAGAGCAATGACAACCGTTATAAACAGGGTTCCCACCAGAAAAAGTTCGTTTGCGATTGGACTGCTGGTTGAGGTGTAGTTTGGTAGTTCTATACCCATAGAACGAACAACAATGTCTATGACCAGTGGCGCTAGGAATGTGAATGTCCCGACTGCGATCGCTTCTGTTCGAGGCGATATACAAAAGCAAACAACAATAGGAGCGATCAAAAAAGGCGTGGCGTGTGATTCCAGGAAGCCACCGCAAAATATTATGGAAAGCATGGTGCTCATGGAAACGGTGAAATTCGTCAGGGCCCGAGAATAGAAATCATGACCGTTTTCCACCAGCCATGCTGAAAAAACCAGCATGCCAACCAGAACACCAATGAAGGGTGCAAGCATCAATTTTACATCGGTCTCGATGAAAGACGTACCCGGAAATAAAACGACGACGTGAATTGCCACCAGCATCGCTGCGAAAGAGCGTCCGAGTGTAGATAAAAACACGGCTCGATAGAACTCAACGGACTTCTCGCCGTAATAGTTCTCGAGGTTTGAGTGATTTGCTTTTAAAAGCCTAAAAATCTGCAATATTTTGCCCGCCCAAAATATTCACTATTGAACAAGATCAAAAGCAGCCAGCCCTCTTGTTCTGAGTCGTAAACATGCCAATTTATTCGACGAATTGGTAGATACTAATAAAAAAAAGTCCCCAATTACTTTAAGGTCTTAAAAATGTCACCAAAGGCTTTCTTTGGCGCGACCTTCCCACTTTTCATCATATTCTTTCCCGCCAACACTGCCATTGGAAAGCTCCGCCAACACATCTCCGGGTGTTGGAAGCGTTGCTGGATCAATTTTTGCACTTTCATCCCAAAGGTTCGAACGAACGATGGCGCGACCGCATTGAAAATAGACTGCTGTTGTGCTGATGACGATCACAGTTCTTGGTTCTTTGCCTTTCTCGGCGAAGGAATGTCTAAGCGCAGGATCAATCGAAACCTGCGCTTCTCCGTTCACCCGAAGTGCCGTCCGGGAGCCTGGAATAAGAAAGCAAAGTGCAATGCGCGGGTCGCGAATGATATTCTTAAGCGAGTCCGCACGGTTGTTTCCGCGTCGGTCTGGCATCATCAGCGTCCGCTCGTCATGCACGCGGACAAATCCCGGAACATCGCCACGCGGCGAACAATCAAGTCCTTCAGGGCCGACTGTTGCCAGAGTGCAAAACGGTGAGGCCTTAATGAATGTGCGATATTGCGGAATGATCTGCGGCACTTCTTTTACAAGGGATGCTTCGCCTGGCTGCCCATAGATATTCTCCAACTCTTCGATGGTTTTGAGAGTGGTCATGGGGCGCCTCCGTGAGATGTTTCTTTGTTGGTATTACATTTTGCCTTTCGCGACAAATGGGCCATTTCGATAGTTCGCTTTTCCGTAAGCGAAAAGCGAGCCATCAGGATTTTCTACACCGCCGCCTGCGGCTCTTAGCACGGCATCTCCTGCAGCTGTGTCCCATTCCATGGTCGGGCCAAAGCGTGGATAGACATCTGCTTCGCCAGCAGCGACAAGACAGAACTTGAGCGAAGAACCAATCGATACGGTCTGATCAATTGAATGTTTCGCCAGCCATTGGTCTGTTGCCTCATCGCGGTGAGACGCACTTGCAACTGCAACGGGTCCTTCTTGCGGAACATCTCTAATCTGGATTCCGGCTCCATTCTCATGAGCACCGGCTTTAATGCTGCCGGAGAACATCCGATCCAATGCGGGTGCGAAAACGACACCCATGGTTGGGATACCATTTTCGACCAATGCAATATTCACCGTGAATGAACCCTTCCCATCCTGTTTTAGAAACTCCTTAGTGCCATCCAGTGGATCAACCAGAAAAAACCTCTCAGGTGCTGCTAAAGAATGGCTGGCTGCGTTTTCTTCAGAGATAATCGTGATTTCTGGAAACTCCGACTTTAGCGTTTTCAGGATGATGGCTTCTGCTCTTTGGTCTGCTTCGGTAACCGGAGAGCCATCGCCTTTCGTCTTCGCGGTAACACCCTTCCGATAGACTTCCATAATCGCATTACCGGCTTCACGTGCAACAGGCTCAAGAACTTCAATCATTTTAGAATAGTTGGTCATGGAAAAGTTCTTTGCTCGCCATTGAAATGGGAAAATGTTTCTGCTTTCGAAAACCCATAGTCCAACTTATTGTAATCGTAAAGCTGGCGGCTTGGAGTTACTTAAACTAGGTTCGCGAATGGGGAGGGCTCTGAGTGCCGGAAAAGCGCCTTGATATTGGAACGCATAGAATTTGCTCAGCAGAAGAGACGTTTGCCAAATGGCAGCCGAAGCTTGCGGATTTTGGCATTACTCGGATTGCGGATGTTACAGGCTTGGATCGAATTGGCATTCCGGTCACGTTGGCGATCAGGCCAAATTCCCGCACCGTGGCTGTGTCCCAGGGCAAGGGCATGACGCTTGCTGATGCAAAAGCATCTGCAATGATGGAAGCTATAGAAATTTGGCATGCCGAACATTTTGATAAGCCAATCCTCTATGGCAAAGAAATCAACTTGAGAGAAAAGCATCGTTTCGCAGATACTAAGCGCCTTCCGATCGTTCGTGGTGCAAAATACTCACCCGCAGAACCGATGCTTTGGGTTGAAGGCGTTGATTGTTTCTCCGATGAAAAGACGTTAGTGCCATACGATATGGTGCATGCGGATTACGCGCGTCCATCAGCGCCTTTCCCCAGTGTGTTTCACGCCAGCACCAATGGCCTTGCTTCCGGCAATCATCGACTTGAAGCCATTTGCCATGCGCTGACTGAGTTGATTGAGCGTGATGCGCTCACCCTTTGGCATCAGTTGCCGATTGAAGAGCGGCACATGACCCGACTCGACGCTGATTCAATCAACAATCCTCAATGTGTGGATTTGTTGGATCGGTTCAATACCGCCGAACTGGAATGCGGATTGTGGGATGTTACGTCTGACATTGCTGTGCCATGCGTCATGGCGATTATTCGCGCGCCAGATGGCTCAATTGGACATCTTGGACTTGGTTCAGGATGTCATCTTGATCTTGGTGTTGCAACGCGTCGAGCGCTTACGGAAGCTGCGCAAACACGACTGAATTACGTGAGTGGTGCGCGGGATGATCTGCTGCTTTCAGAGTACCAAGCAGAGGGTCTGGCAGAAAAGCAGGCATTCGCGGATGAGCTTTTTGCTGCGCCTCAAGGGAAGCGTAACTTTACCGATCTGCCAAGTAAAACATTCACCTCATTAGAGCAGGATAATGAACACCTTCTATCCTGCCTGTCTGCAGTGGGAATTGGTGAGGTGATAGCGGTGGAGTTAAAACGACCGGAACACGGTGTGGAAGTCTACCGCCTTGTCGTGCCGGGACTGGAATCTCCTCACGATGATGAGACCTATCAACCGGGTGAACGGTCGCGGAGGGCGCAAGATGAACGATAAGGTGATTATTTTCTCCGGGCCGTCACTGTCCGGAATCGAACTGGATGATATGGATCAGTTTGAGTTTCGATCTCCTTGCAGCCAGGGAGATGTTTATCTGGCCGTACAAGATGAACCTTCTGCAATTGCTATCATTGACGGATACTTTGAAGGGCAACCCTCCGTCTGGCACAAGGAAATCTTGTATGCGCTGAGTGAAGGCGTGCACATTTTGGGCGCGTCTAGCATGGGTGCATTGCGTGCTGCCGAAACCCACACATTTGGCATGCGTGGGGTTGGTGCAATCTTTGAAGCCTATCGCGATGGCGAAATCAATGATGACGATGAAGTGGGGCTTGTGCATGGTCCGGCAGAGCTCGGTTCGATGCCATTGAGCGAACCAATGGTGAATGTCCGAGCGACTGCGTCGATCGCAGGGGAAAAAGGCGCGCTTTCAACTGGTCAAGCGGCAAAACTTTGTGAGATTGCCAAAGCGCAATTTTACAAAACGCGGACTTGGGATACGATTCTTGATGCGCTGGAGTCTGAGGCAGATTTAGGATTGGATATCGTAGCCTTTGCCCGATGGCTGACCGAAAATGCAATGGATCAGAAAAAAGCCGATGCGCTGGAACTTCTTTCCGTTCTCGAAGCAACGGACTTTTCTAAGCCCTTCAAAGCCGATTTCGAATTTGTTGAAACAGAGTTCTGGCATCGATGCAGGCTCATCTGGGAAGAAAGAACAACTCCTATCAGGCACGAAAATACTACCAATGCCGGTGATGGATATCGTTTGTTTGACGTATGAACTCCAATTCAATTCTTGTAATGCGCTGTTAAATCGATAAGAATTAGGCAAGGGGCATAAGCTGGATGGGCTGATGCAAGGCACACGTTTTAAATTATTTCCACAACCCCGTTTTCTCGAAGAGTATGCGGAACCGGAAACCGTTATGGTTTCATCTCCCGCTGGCAGTCTCGATCCGGGACCGTCAGACGAACACATGTACACGATCTTTCCAATCGGGAAGCCACAGCCCTATGGGATATCTCCTGATGGTGATGATGTACTCGCACCACCGTGGACGGGCGACATCCATACGCCTGCCGTGCCGGACGAAGAAGGTCATTTTGATTATCTTGAACCCGGCACTGAGCAGTTTGAGGCCGCGCATCTTTTCGGTACGATACGGTTCGTTCTCGATATATGGGAAGGATATTTTGGGCGGCGAATACCTTGGCATGGCGAAACTCACTACGAGCGGCAGGAACTCACGATTTTGCCTACGCTCGATAATGCCTATTCAGGGTTCGGGTTTATTGAAATGGGCGGCGATTCCAAAACCGGAACGTATAAGCCCTTCAGCCTGAACTTTGACGTCATCGCTCACGAAGTGGGGCATGCGATCATTTATTCAGAGGTTGGCGTGCCTGATCCTGGAACACCGGTTGGTGAGTATTTTGGCTTCCATGAAAGTGCGGCAGATTTGGTCGCGCTCATTTCTTCACTGCATTTCAATACGCTTGTTGACCATTTGCTCGAAAATACCCACGGCAATCTTTATATGCTCAACGCAATTAACCGGATGGCAGAATTATCCGGTAACAAGCAAATTCGGATTGCAGCAAATGACAAAACGCTTTCAGATTTTGCGGAAGGATGGATCAAGGAACATAAACTCTCGCAACCGCTTACTGGCGCATTTTTTGATATTTTGGTCGATATCTTTCATGAGTGTCTGGTTGATCGCGGCGCCATTACGCCAGAGATGGAAGATTTGTCGGACAAGCTTTTGGCAACGCCTGACTATGCCCCCGTCATGCAGGAGCTGTTTGATGAAGCCTATGCCGCCAACCCGCAGGAGTTTAAAGAAGCGCTGCTTGAAGCAAGAGATATACTAGGAACATATCTGGCTGATACATGGCAGTCCCTTGATCGCAATGAACTAGACTTTATCCATGTTGCGCGCACTTTTGAAGCTGTAGAACGCAAACATACGGGTGGCCGGTTTCATAAAATCATCCGTGGCAACTTCGACATTCGCGATATAGGCTGGGTGGAAATAGGGCCACAACTTGCGCCCCTGCAAAAGGACAGTCATGCCAATTCTGTCAGAACACTTATGCCACTGGACTAGCAGGATAATATTCGCTAGATTGCACTTAGGGGCCTAACAAAATTCAAAATGGGGGACACATGTCCGAGACCCTTAGTAGTCACTCGAGTGTGGTGCTATTCGGCAAAATTGTCGAAGACCTGAAAGTAATTCCTGAGAAGAAATCCGGTGTGAAAGCCTCCGAAGCTCCGGCATTCGCTCGTATCTATGGCTTTAGCTATGGCGGCTCTTATTCTGCCATGGCAACTCCAACGCTAATGTTGGTTCATGGCCCAGGTCTTCCTGCCACAAAAGCGGAAGTTGCCGGGCCGGGCCTAGATGACGATGATCCGTTCTATAAGTCCTTGAAAGTCTGGTCTTATGATCAGTCAGACGACTCAACCATGCTTGATGTCTCTTCTGGTACGATTGAACAGTTGTTGTTGAATGATCCCGGCTATGACGGCCCACGTGTTTCCGGTGCTAAAGTCTCCGGCGCAAAGGTTTCGGGTGCGAAAGTATCTGGAGCAAAGGTCGCAGGGGCTAAAGTTTCTGGCGCGAAACTTTCAGGTGCCCGTGTCTCTGGCGCGAAATTGAGCGGTGCTCGCGACGCAAGCGATTAAGCTGAAAATGAATATCTGAAAATATTTGGACGGGCAGGTTCTCTTAGAGACCTGCCTTTCTTAGCCCTTCGATGAAATGCTCGGTATCTTCATCAACCGCATCAGGCAAAATGCTTGCCCAATGATTGAGGTCAAAATCAGGGTGGGCTTTCATGATGAGTTCCGCCTGCTTTTTGGCTTCCACAGTCTTCCCCAACATCCCATATGATGCAGCAAGAATCCGCCGCCCCTCAGTCGGGTTTTGCATCGTCTTGATGGTTGAGATTGCTTTGTCGTAATCCTTCAAATTGTAATACGCACCACCTAAATGCCAGACATATTGATCAGGATAGAACGGGTTTAACCGCATCGCCTTTTCAAGTAGTGCAATCGCTTCTTCAGAACGCCCACAGTGAGCCAGAGCGTCTGCCATGTCAGACATCAGGTCGGCATCATTTGGATTGAGCTGTGTTGCACGTTCATAGGCATTGATCGCGGCATCATATTCTTTGCGATACAAATGCGCGAAACCCAGCTCACCAAAACCCCGTGCATCCTGCGTGTCTATCTGGATCGCGTTTTGCGCAAGGTCGAGTGCGCTGTCTAGAGCTTGATCTCTATCAGAAACCCAATTGTAACGCCAATCGAGATTGAGAGTGCGGGATTTTGCGGCAAAGGCCCTTGCGTATTTGGGGTCGCTCCCAAGCGCTGACTCATAAAGATCACGCGC
>CALLHT010000148.1 GCA_938009335.1 uncultured Rhizobiaceae group bacterium | reverse complement strand
CAAAGCGACAACATCGTCAACGCATTCATTCAAATCGAATGGCGCAGGATCAAGGTTCATTTGTCCCGCGTCCAGCTTTGAGAAATCCAGGATATCATTGATAATCGTCAGAAGTGAGTTGCCTGACTTGACGATCACATCGGTGAACATTCGTTGCTTTGATGTTAAATCAGTTCCAGTCAGAAGTTCAGCCATTCCCATAACACCGTTCATGGGTGTCCGAATCTCATGACTCATGTTTGCCAGGAATTCTGACTTGGCTTTTTCTGCAGCTTCCGCTTCTTCTCGGGCATCGACAAGCTGTTGCTCACGTTCTTTAAGCGATTTGTTCCGTTCGTCCGTTTGAACGAGTGCGCTTTCCAATTCGCTTGCTTGGCTCAAGATAGAGCGACGAAGCATCCAGGTGCCAAGGACAAGTAAGCCGAAGAAGGTAACAAAGCCTGCAATAGTCAGATTGTACAGGTTCGAAATTCGGTCAAATTCGTCTTGTGCCATCGTGTAAATGCTACCAACGGTCGCCCGCCATAGATTTGATATTGCCTGGTCAAAGTTTTTTTCGGCCGCAAGAAGAGGGGCGTTGTCGACTTTCGGACCCTGCCGAAATTTGTCAATTGAACGAATTGCTTTCACGCCGCCTGATTGAAACTTGCCGTTCTGCTTACGGAAAATAGACCCTATTTCAGTAACACGCTTGGTTTCCGCATTATCGATGTCATTGATTGGCGTTCTTGTCTGACGTGAAACGCTATCAGCGACAGACTTAAACTGCCCAGCATTGACGAGAAAGGCCATTGAATCATTTTGACCAAGCTCTGCCCGCTTGCTCAATCGCTCACTCAAGCGCGCCATAACCTCAATACGATAGTAGAGCTGTGGCATCTGATGGAACGCAATAAACGCATATTCATGGCTGAACTGAGAGGCAAATGTATTAAGTCGCGAAATCTTCGTAATCGCTACAATGAGTTTGTTTGCCGCTGAAAGACGCTTTGTTGAAGAGAGCTCGGCGTCGTGAAGAGGTTCCCAATGCTTTGCGATCGTTTCGCGGTAATGCGGGAAATCTGAAACAGCTTCGAGCTTCGTAAATGATTCTTGTTTGTCGGGAAGGGGGAGCCCGGTATCAACACCATTAATGTCTTCTATATAAGACCAAACCTGTCCTACCGCCTCAATCGCAATTTTGCCTTGCGTAAATTCGGATCTTTTTTCGCGCACATACCGTTCACTGAAAAACAAAAGAACAAGCGTTGGCGCTAAAAGAACGAGCATGAGGATCGTCAGTTTTTTCTGAATCGCAATGCTCTGCATAGTGTGGTCCCATGGTGGTGTTAGGCGCCCGTCTGATCACGTTAGGCAAAGATAGTAAAAAAAATGTAACCAAACTGAAAATGAGACCGGCCTTACGCAGATTTTGCGAGGCCGTAAGAGATATCGCGTGGGAGGGCTGAAACCTCAGCTGTCTCCCATCTTAAGCGCTTGAATAAACGCTTCTTGTGGGATTTCCACTTTACCGAACTGACGCATCTTCTTCTTACCCTTCTTCTGCTTGTCCAAAAGCTTGCGCTTTCGAGACGCATCACCACCGTAACATTTGGCGGTCACGTCTTTACGCATTGCAGAAAGCGTTTCGCGAGCAATCACCTTGCCGCCAATTGCCGCTTGGATTGGAATCTTGAAAAGGTGACGCGGGATAAGCTCTTTAAGTTTTTCGCACATCACGCGACCGCGCTTTTCAGCCTGTGATCGGTGAACCAGCATGGAAAGCGCATCAACCGGTTCCTCATTTACGAGGATTTGCATTTTCACCAACTCACCAACGCGGTGCTCGTTCATCTGATAATCGAAACTGGCATAACCGCGTGAGATTGATTTCAGCCGATCATAGAAATCAAACACCACCTCGTTAAGCGGCAGATCATAGGTCAGCATGGCGCGGGAACCCACATAGGTCAGCTCTGTCTGCACTCCGCGGCGTTCTTGGCAGAGTTTAAGAATTGCGCCGAGATATTCATCCGGTGTCAGAATGGTAGCTTTGATCCACGGTTCGTGGATTTCATCGATATAGACTACATCCGGCATATCGGCAGGATTGTGCAAATGCTCAATCTCACCATTCTTGAGATAAATGTCATAGACAACGCTGGGAGCGGTGGCGATGAGATCAAGATCAAACTCGCGTTCCAGCCGTTCCTGAATAATCTCGAGATGCAGGAGCCCCAAGAACCCGCAACGGAAGCCAAAGCCAAGCGCCGCAGACGATTCCATTTCGAACGAAAAACTCGCATCATTAAGCCGTAGCTTGCCCATGGCAGAGCGCAGGTCTTCAAAGTCGGCTGCATCAACGGGGAAGAGGCCACAGAAGACAACCGGTTGTGCGGGCTTGAAACCGGGAAGCGCTTCGGCGCAAGGTTTCTTTTCTTCGGTGATCGTGTCACCCACACGAGTATCCGCCACTTCTTTGATCGAGGCGGTAATGAAGCCAATCTCGCCCGGACCAAGTTGGTCCACCGGGATCATTTTCGGCGTGATAATGCCAACGCGGTCGATCAGATATTTCGCATCCGTGCCAAGCATCTTAATGTTCTGACCCTTCTTGATCACACCATCAATCACGCGCACCAGCACGATCACACCGAGATAGGCATCATACCAGCTATCCACCAGAAGCGCTTTGAGCGGCTCGTCAATCTCACCATGCGCAGGCGCGGGCAGTTGATGCACAATCGCCTCAAGCACTTCGTCGATGCCTTGGCCCGTCTTGGCGGAGACTTCAATCGCCTCTGACGCATCAAGCCCGATCACATCTTCGATCTGTTCTTTAATCCGGTCGGGTTCAGCCGCAGGCAGGTCAATCTTGTTAAGCACCGGCACGATCTCATGATCATTGTCGATCGCCTGATAAACATTCGCCAGTGTCTGCGCTTCCACGCCTTGAGACGCATCTACCACGAGGAGGGAACCTTCGCAGGCAGAAAGCGAGCGCGAGACCTCATAGGCAAAGTCCACATGGCCGGGCGTATCAATCAGGTTAAGGATATACGTGCCGCCATCTTTTGCCTGATAATGCAGGCGCACAGTCTGCGCTTTAATGGTGATGCCACGCTCACGCTCAATCTCCATATTGTCGAGCACTTGCTCTTCCATGTCACGCTCGGCCAACCCGCCCGTATCTTGGATAAGACGGTCGGCAAGCGTCGATTTACCGTGGTCAATATGGGCCACGATGGAGAAGTTTCGAATGTTGGCGCGGCCGGGATAAGACCCCTGCGCCTGCGTGGTATCGGTGACGTGTTTGTTCATGGTTTTCCATGTA
>CALLHT010000147.1 GCA_938009335.1 uncultured Rhizobiaceae group bacterium | reverse complement strand
TTACACCAAGGCTGCGAAACGCGCGGTTCAAGATGCGATCCATCACTCGTCGCTTACTTTGTTTAAGAGCTTGGATATTGATCCGAGCGTGATGCAGATTGAGTTAAATATCGCGGCACATGAGCCGGACAAGGTTGATCTCGACGCTGTTGCAAAAGAGTTGCCATACGGCCAGGTTTTCCCGAAAGCCATTCATGGCGGATTGAATATCCATGATGAGGTTACTGATCGCACAAGCGTGATTGTTAATGCGGGTATTATCGTGCGATTGCCTATGGCATGAAACTGAAAACTGCTGCATTTGCGAAAATCATTATATTTTCCATGGGCTTGAATGCCCATGCGGAATCAGTTTGGCAAAGCGGAGCACCCCGAAGTTTTGGGTCATCCGACATTTTGGTGAACTGTTTTCCCGCATCCAGCTTGAAAGCGAAAGCCAGTGAGCACAAGCCCAGAGGCAGGAGAGCGAAAGGTTCATATTTAGCGCCACCCGGGGTGAAACGGCCTTCTCGTAGCAACGCTGTTTTGAAGAAATCAGCTTACGGCTCTATCCGCCGTGTGGACGTTGGGGATCGCAAACTGATCGCGCTCGGATTTGATATCGGCGAGCAGAACAATGATCTCGCGGGATATGATGGCCGCATCATCGACTACCTTCGCGCGAACAAGATCAAGGCGACCATGTATGTGGGGGGTAAGTGGATGGCCACGCATCGCGAGCGGGCGAAACAACTCATCGCTGACCCGCTGTTTGAGATGGGAAACCATGCCTGGACCCATGGTAATTTTCGGGTACTGGACGCTGGCGAAGTTGAGAACCAAATCCAGTTTACAGAAGTGCTACATGAAGAACTTCGTAATGAGATCGCCGCATCGGATTGTGCGACCAAGTCTGAAATGACAAAAGTACCTGTGCGCATTCCCACATTCCGCTTTCCATACGGAACGTGCAACGCGCGATCTTTGCAGCAAGTCAATGATGCAGGCTTTCCGGCGGTGCAATGGGATATTGTGACGGGTGATCCATCGCCGAAACAATCCGCCGGTGCGATTGCGCGTGCCCTGCTACGATCAAAGCCCGGATCAATTGTCGTCGCACACGCTAACGGGCGAGGGTGGAACACCGCAAAAGCGCTGAAGATTGCTCTGCCGAAACTAATGGCAAAGGGGTATGAGTTTGTTACGGTGTCCGAATTGCTGGCTGCCGGAAAACCCGTGATTGCTAAAACCTGTTATGAAAATCGCCCGGGTGATAATAAGCGCTATGACCGTATCTTTGGCAAAGGAACAGGGGAATGACCGGATTTGCTGAACCGCGCTATGCGTTAGACCGATGTATGCTGAAACGCCTTTCGACTGATGAGGCAGCGGATATTGCCTCGCGTCTTGTTCAGATCGATCCGTGGAAGACGCTTAAGACGGACAAAGACCGATTGGCAAAACACACTGAAACGCCAAATGGTGTTGGCGGGGCTTGGGGAATTTTCTTCAAAGATAAGCTTGTGGGAATAGTGTCGATTAAACCCAATTGGTTGGTGGGGCCGTATCTGGATTTTTTGGGGCTAGTGCCGGCGGCACAAGGCGAGCAGTTGGGTGCCGATGTTCTTGGATGGATGGAAAAACAAGCGCAACTTTCTAAGGCAAGAAATATGTTCTTGTGCGTTTCCAGTTTCAACGCAAACGCCAAAGGCTTTTACGAGAAACACGGTTTTGAAGACGTTGCAGAGCTAGAAGGTTTACTCGTTGAAGAGTATGGCGAATTCCTAATGAGAAAACGTCTTTTATGAACCACAATTTTACGGCATATGAGAGCCATGAGTTCTAGTAGTACATCTCAACCTCAGGATCAGCGTTTTTTGGCTGCTGCCTTGCGCCTTGCCCGCAAACACCAGGGGCTGACGAGTACCAATCCGTCAGTTGCGTGTGTGTTGGTGAATGATTTGGGGCAGGGGCCTGTGATCGTAGGTTCTGGTGTGACTGCATTGGGCGGACGACCGCATGCTGAACCACCCGCAATTGATGAAGCAGGAGAGTTCGCTAAAGGCGCAACAGCCTATGTGACGCTGGAGCCGTGCGCTCATCATGGCAAAACGCCGCCATGTGCTCAGACCCTGATTGATGCCGGGATTGCCAGGATTGTTACAGCCATAGCAGACCCGGATGAACGGGTGAACGGCAAGGGCCACCAAATGATGGCGGATGCTGGCATAGAGATTTGCCTGATGGACGGTGGAGCTGATGTTCGGCGCGTCATAGCGGGGTATCTGGCTGCTCGATCGGATAAGCGCCCATTTGTGAGTCTCAAACTGGCCATTACCAAGGCGGGTGCGATTGGCTCGCGAACCCGTGGCAATATGAAAATTTCATGCGCTGCATCCAATCGCCAAACCCATCTTTCGCGTGCGCGTCACGATGCAATCTTAGTAGGCTCAGGGACTGCGATTGCTGACAATCCGAACCTGACCTGCCGTTTGCCGGGCATGGAAGAGCGATCTCCTTTGAGGGTTGTTCTGGATTTGAAGGCGCGCCTTCGTGAGAGCCATGACCTGATTTCAAACGCGTTGGAATTTCCTACCCTTGTGGCCGGGAGCGCAGATGCATCAAGCGAATGGCAAACCATGCTTCGCGCCAATGGGGTTCAATTTCTCGCCTGTGAAACGCATGACGGACGGATTGCCTTGCCGGAACTGCTGGACGACCTATACGCACGCGGCATCCAGTCGGTTATGGTTGAGGGAGGTGCTGCCATCGCTGAAAGTTTCCTCGATGAAGATTTAGTGGACGAGATTATCGTTCATATTGGAGGGGAACCCGAACTGCCCGAAAATGATACCTGTGCGGTCTTTGCGCCATTCAATATGAATGAGCTTCCCCGAGGTTTCGAACTATGTCAAAGCTTGCAGTTCGGGGTGGATCAATCCCTACGTCTGCAACGAAAGAGGCCGTAATGTTTACAGGTATTGTTACAGATATTGGCGAGATTGCCTCCGTGGAAACCCTTCCACAGGGCAAACGCTTTCGTGTTTCATCATCCTACGAAAGCGCAGGCATCGATATTGGTGCATCCATTTCTCATTCCGGCGTGTGCCTCACGGTCGTGGAAAAAGGCGACGGTTGGTATGACGTGGAAGCTTGGGAAGAAGCGCTTCGATTGACGACGCTTGGTGACCTGCAACAGGGCGGCAAGGTGAACTTGGAGCGATCTCTTAAAATTGGTGATGAACTTGGCGGTCACCTTGTATCCGGCCACATTGATGGCAAGGCCCAGATTGTGGATGTCATCGAAGAAGGAGAGGCAACACGCTTTGTCCTTCGCGCACCCGATGAACTCGCCAGGTTCATTCCCGCGAAAGGTTCTGTCGCACTTGATGGCACGTCCCTGACAGTGAATGCTGTGAATGGTAGTGAGTTTGATGTGCTTTTGATCAAGCACAGCCTTGAGGTCACAACTTGGCAATACAGAAAAAAGGGTGATTTTCTAAACTTGGAAATCGATCAAATGGCACGATATGCAGCACGCTTGGCCGAATACGCTTAGTTTCTCTGAGATTTTTTCGGCAACACGAAGTGATAACATTCGCCAAACATTAACCAAAATGTGAGAATACACCACTCGGACCCGTGGTTAATACGGTTTGACAGAAAAGTCTTTGGCTGGATTTTGATGAAGCGCCTTTTAGACATCACTGCCATTTTGGCATTCGTAATTCTTACTGCCTGCACTGCTGCAAGCAATGAAGATGTGTTAGCAAGCGCCACCGCTCCAAAACCAACCCCAATTTATCAGCAACCAACGTTTGGGCAGCAAACCCCGTCTCAAGAGCCTCTGATTTATTCAGATGTTAGACCCACAACACGCCCGACATTGGCTCCCACCATCGTAGGTCAACCGATACCCGAAAACGCGAACAGCAATTTACCCAGAATCAGATCAGCTTTTGCTTCAGAAAATGGTTCATTTGGGCAACCTGCAATCGGTCCACGCTTTCGCAAAACTTATTTGATTAATGGTCTTGCAAGCAATATCGGCGATATCGGAATTGGTTTTACAAACCTGTCGAAGAAAATACCCGGATCAATTTTGCACAACTACACTTCGTTTGTGGAAAGTTCGACGCTTATTCGAACGCGGGTCACAAAGGAATTGAAAGCTGCTTACAAGCAAAATCCCAAGTTGGAAATCAACCTGATCGGCATCAGTTTTGGCGCCAACATTGTGACTATCATCGCGCAAGATCTGCATCGTTCAAAAATTCCGGTAAACTATCTAGCGACACTGGATGGCCCCGCCATGTTGCCGATCCGACAGAATGTTCGGGTGACTGACAATTTCACGTGTACCAACCTTGATTGCTTCAAAACAGACACAAGACTGGGCTGGGGAAACAAGAAAACCGTGAAAGATTCATTCCGTCTGAGGTCAAGCCATATCCCGCTGGCGAACCACCCGAAGGTTCACGCGCGTATCCTGCAACAGATCAACGCATTGCCGCCACTCGCCAACGTAGCAGTTCAATAAATTCTTTCCTTGTTTTCTGCAGCCAGCCATGGTTTTACAACCCTTCAAAGAAAGGGGTCGTCCATGCCCGATCGAGCACATTTACTGGTGGTAGACGCACCATACTACACAGAAATCTCTGCAAGCCTTATGGAAGGTGTCAAAGAAGTGCTGGATGAAGCCAGCGCTACGTTCGATTACGTCACGGTTCCAGGTGTGTTGGAGATTCCGGCAGCGGTTGCAATGGCAGAAGTTTCATCAAAGGTTTACGATGGATACATCACGATTGGGTGCGTCATTCGCGGCGAGACCACACACTATGAAATTGTCTCTAATGAATCGGCTCGCGCTCTAATGGACTTAAGCGTTGAACATAAGCTGGCTCTGGGCAATGGAATCCAGACTGTTGAGAATGAGGCACAAGCTTGGGCCAGGGCCAAAAGAGATGAAAAGAACAAGGGTGGAGGTGCAGCTAAAGCGGCACTCGACATGATTGCTCTCAAGCGGGAATTTTCATCTTGAAGCAAGCTGCTCCAGCAAACAAACGCGGTGCGGCTCGTCTATCTGCTGTACAAGCGCTTTACCAGATGGATATTTCCGGCGCAGGGATTTCGGAAACAGTTTCCGAATATGAGCAACTTCGCATTGGTCAGGAAGTGGACGGCGAAGAATACCTGGAAGCTGATCTTGCCTGGTTCCGCGGCATTGTTGCGGGCGTTGTCAATGAACAGAAAAATCTCGATCCTGTAATCCACGAGAAATTGCCTAAGGATTGGCCATTGTCTCGGATTGATATGTTGTTGCGCTCAATTTTGCGTTGCGGTGCATTCGAACTTACAAGCCGTAAAGATGTGCCGGCGCGTGTTGTGATCGCTGAATATCTTGAGATTTCCAAAGCGTTCTACGAAGCAGAAGAGCCTCGTTTGGTGAATGCGGTCTTGGATAGCATTGGCCGTGACGTTCGCAGCGAAGATATGCAAGCGTCAAAGTAGAAACGCTTAACAAGCACAAACTATGATTGACATTAGTTCATGCCTAGCTGAGGCTGAGGCGGTCTTTCTCTGTTTGGATTCCTTTCTGTGACCGTTACTCCCCAGCTTCTTTCCGATGAAGAAGAAAACGCGATTGCCCGCAAAAATGTGCTGCTTTACTTGCTATGTCAGGCGTTGGGCGCAGCATCTGCGCCCATCAACATCGCGCTTGGTGGCTTGGTCGGCCATCATTTGCTGGGAGAAGACAAATCCCTCGCGACCCTGCCGGTTACCGCGTACAATGTGGGCGTTGCCATAGGCGCGATCATTGCCAATGCGATCATGCGCCAGATCGGGCGCAAACTTGGCTTTATGACAGGATGCGCAATAGGGCTTATGGGTACGATCTTTACTGGATTGGCCATCACGGCCGAGAATTTTTCTCTGTTTTGCTCTGCGCTTTGCGTGAATGGAGTGTCCAGCGGATTTGTTCAACAATACCGCTTTGCAGCAACTGATCGCGGCACAGCGGAGTATAAGCCGAAAGCGATTGCAACCATTCTTTTGGGTGGCGTTGCAGCGGCTGTCATTGGCCCGCAACTCGTAATTTATGCAACGGACCTGGCAGCACCTGTGCCATTTGCCGGGGCGTTTTACGCAGCCAGCATTTTGTTCGTCCTCAGCTTTTTCGCGCTGACGTTTCTCAATCCTTCGAACTTAAACGTTACGCAATCGGAGACAACACAACAGCCGGCGTCCAGAAGCTTGTGGGAAATCGCCTGCCAACCGAAATTTGCAATAGCGGCTCTTTGCGGCACCGCAACCTATGCACTCATGTCGTTTGTGATGACCGCAGCGCCACTTGCCATGGTGGGTCACGGGCATAGTCACGACCATTCAACGTTGGGTATTCAATGGCATGTTATGGCGATGTTCGCGCCCAGCATCATAACCGGCTCTTTGATTGCGCGCTTTGGCAAGGAAACCATTGTTGCCGCCGGGCTGATTATTCTGGTTGCCTGTGGAATGGTTGCGCTGGCAGGCTATGATCTGCTGCATTTCTGGGGATCGTTGATCCTGCTGGGCATCGGTTGGAATTTCGGGTTCATTGGCGCAACGGCAATGGTGACTGAAACCTATGAACCTCATGAGAAGAACAAAGCTCAAGGCCTGAATGACTTCATTCTGTTTGGGTCTGTGGCCGTCGCGTCCTTCATGTCCGGTTTAACACTCAATGCCTATGGATGGGAATTCCTCAACTGGATCATCTTCCCCGTAGTGGCAATGTGCTTTATGGGTCTCGGCTGGCTGCGGGTGGCTAATAAACGGGCTGTTTGATCATCATCTTCTAATTTCTCCGATTCATTCTATAGTGGAATAGTAGTGTGGTATTTATCATCGGGCATCATGAAACGGGTTATGATCATTGGCGGGTCGGGATCGGGTAAGTCGACCCTGGCCCGAAAACTGGGAGAGTTATCTAGCCTGCCTGTAATTCATGGTGACAAATTTCAGTTCAGAGAAAACTGGGAACGCGTGCCCGATAATGAAAGAAACGCAAAACTGGATGCTGCTGCTGACGGCGATACGTGGATCATAGACGGGAACTATTCCGCAACTTGGCCGTTCAGGGCATCAAGGGCGGATACAATTATTTTCATGGACCCACCCAGATATCTCAGAGTATGGCGGGTTCTCACCCGAACCTTGCGCTATCGAGGTCGGCCTCGGCCCGACATGCCAGACGGGTGTGATGAGCGATACGATTGGGCCTTTCTAAAGTGGACGTGGAACTACGATCGAAAGCGGCGCCCGGATGCATTAATGCTCATTGCAGAAGCCAGAGACGATCAACGAACTTTCATACTAAAAACTGTGCAGGAATCCGAGGATTGGCTTGCAGAGGTGGCGACAACTGTCGGATGAATGAGTCCTTAGTCTCATTTCCCGTGCGAAGTGTGAACAAATTCTTGACGTTTCGCCCATTCTGACTAGTGTGCGCGGCGGTTGAGCAGGTTTTTTGACTTGCTTGTGAGGAGAATATCAAAGGCGTGGATTTCTGAGGGGATTTTCCAAACAGCCGCGCTCTAATATAAAAATAGGGAAATAGGAAAAATGGATCCTTTAATTCTGGCCATTCTTGCCGGTTTTTTGTCCATCGCTTATGGCGCTTGGGCTTCAAAGTCGGTTATGGATGCTGATGCGGGCACAGACCGTATGCAGGAAATCGCTGGTTATGTTCAGGAAGGCGCACAAGCCTATCTGACACGCCAGTATATGACGATTGCCATGGTTGGCGTTGTCGTGTTCATCGCTGTCGGCTTCTTGCTCGGCTGGCTTGTGGCAATCGGCTTCTTGATTGGTGCGGTGCTTTCCGGTGTTGCAGGCTTTATCGGCATGTTGGTGTCTGTTCGTGCAAACGTCCGCACAGCGCAAGCATCAAGCCAAAGCCTCGGTGCTGGTCTTGATATTGCCTTCAAAGCGGGCGCGATCACCGGCCTTCTGGTTGCCGGTCTCGCACTTTTGGGCGTTGCTGCATACCTTTGGTACCTCATAAACGGCGCTGGCTACAGCATCGAAGACCGTGTTGTTATCGACGCACTTGTTGCGCTTGGTTTCGGTGCTTCATTGATTTCAATCTTTGCGCGTCTCGGCGGTGGTATCTTCACAAAAGGTGCTGACGTGGGCGGTGACCTTGTTGGTAAAGTTGAAGCCGGTATCCCTGAGGATGATCCACGCAACCCTGCTACGATCGCTGACAACGTTGGCGACAACGTTGGTGACTGTGCGGGCATGGCTGCTGACTTGTTTGAAACATATGCCGTGACTGTGGTTGCGACGATGGTTCTCGCTTCCATCTTCTTTGATGGTGCCCAAGCAACAACATTGATGATGTTCCCGTTGATGATCGGCGCAGCATGCGTGGTGACTTCAATCATCGGTACATTCTTCGTGAAGCTTGGTTCAAACAACTCCATCATGGGCGCGCTTTACAAAGGCTTCATTGCAACTGCTGTTCTTTCAGCAATCGCATTGATCGCAATCGTGTATGGGTGGCTTGGAACAGATGAAACATATACCGCCGCAGGCGTAAGCTTCGACGGTCGTCATCTAATGTATTGTGGCCTGATTGGTCTTGCCATCACCGGTTTGATCATCTGGGTAACTGAGTACTATACAGGCGTTGAATACCGCCCGGTGCGCTCAATTTCACAAGCTTCTGTTACAGGCCACGGCACAAACGTGATCCAGGGTCTGGCTGTTTCTCTTGAAGCAACGGCTATTCCTGCAATCATCATCATTGCCGGTATCATTTCAACGTTCCAGCTTGCTGGTCTGTTCGGTATTGCGATCGCTGTGTCATCCATGTTGGCGCTTGCTGGCTTCGTTGTGGCACTTGATGCGTTTGGTCCTGTGACTGACAACGCGGGCGGTATCGCTGAGATGGCTGAAATGCCGGAAGAAGTGCGTTCAACAACAGATGCGCTTGACGCGGTTGGTAACACGACTAAAGCGGTAACCAAGGGTTACGCGATCGGTTCTGCCGGTCTCGGCGCTTTGGTTCTGTTTGCGGCTTACACAGAAGATTTGAAGTTCTTCGCAGCTAACGCGGAAGCAGGCTCATTCTTCGAAGGTGTGTCCGTAGACTTCGCACTGTCAAACCCATATGTGGTTGTTGGGCTTCTCTTCGGTGGTCTATTGCCTTACCTCTTCGGCGGTATGTCAATGACAGCTGTTGGTCGCGCCGGTGGTGCCGTGGTTGAAGAAGTACGCCGTCAGTTCCGCGCAGACCCAGGCATCATGGAAGGTACTTCCAAGCCTGACTACGGCCGTGCGGTTGACATGCTGACGCGTGCAGCGATCAAAGAAATGATCGTTCCATCCCTTATGCCGGTTCTGTCTCCAATCGTTTGCTTCTATGCAATCTACTGGATCACAGGCGACAAGTCGCAAGGCTTTGCAGCATTAGGTGCGATGCTTCTCGGTGTAATCGTAACCGGTTTCTTCGTAGCGGTTTCTATGACAGCCGGTGGTGGTGCATGGGACAACGCCAAGAAGTCTTTTGAAGACGGTTTTGTCGACAAAGACGGCGTGAAGCACGAAAAAGGTAGCGAGGCTCACAAGGCGTCTGTTACCGGCGATACTGTTGGTGATCCTTACAAGGATACTGCGGGTCCAGCTGTGAACCCAATGATCAAGATCACGAACATTGTGGCTCTACTGCTTCTGGCGGTTCTTGCTCATTAGAGCAATTTGAGTTCAATCGGAGACGATTGGACTCAAATGCGTGAATAAATTTAGATGGCTTTAATGCGTTATCTCGACCATGAAAGGCCTCGAAACGCCCTAGTCGAGATCGACATACACAAAAAGAAACCCCGCAACGTAGGTTGCGGGGTTTTTTAATGCCTTAATCTGTCGTTCACAGGAACGACGACCGGTACGCTTTAGTCCTAGAAAGGACCGTTCGGGCCACCGGTATCTGCTGTGCCTTGAAGGATAGAGGATGGGCTAGCACGACCAGTTAGCAGCTGACGAAGGAACGAGAAGTCTTCGCCCGATGTTGGCGTCGTGCGTGAAATGAAATCGAAGACTTTGCCATCTTGAAGCCCATAATTGGCAATACGGCTGACCGTTGCCTCTTCGTCAAAGTAAACGGAAAGGACACGCTGATCGATCAGCTTCAGCTTTTCAAATTCGTATGTCTTCGCGCGTTTCTGGGAAATGTAATAGAACACTTCACTTTCGAACTGTCCGCGAGAGGAAGGAGAACCAAGCGCAAGCAAAACCTGATCCTGGCTTGAACCCACAGGAACCAAATCCAATTGATCTTGAGTGATCACTGGACCATTGTTGAACACACGCTGCTCAACGCATCCTGCAATAAGCGGCAGTGCGATAAACGCAGCTGCAATTCTGGCAGACTTTTTCCGCTTTGTATTCTTTTGCATCTTCACTCCACCCCATTTTCGGAATGCATTTCCACTGCGTCATTAACGCAGTGCTGAGTTAATTTCAACAGATTGAACGAAATGTCATCTGCCTATATTACCTCTTACATTCCTTTTCCAGCATTTGGCTGATTATGTTCTCATTTTTGTTCAAGAAATCAAAGTCCGAAACCATACCTCAACAGCTTTATGGCAGCCTTATGGCACAAGCCAGAGAGCCGTTTTTATATGCTGAATTTGGCGTGCCGGATACGGTTATGGGGCGCTTTGATATGCTGGCATTGCATATTTATCTGTTTGCACGCCGATTGCGGAAAGTCGATTCGGAAGTCTCGATTGCGCTGAGCCAGGATGTTTTTGACTTGTTTGTCGCCGATGTAGAACGAGCGCTGCGTGAACTGGGAATAGGGGATACCACCGTTCCCAAACGGAAGAAAAAGATGGTGCGCAGCTTTTATGGTCAAATCGAAGATTTTGATGAAGCTTTGGCAAATGAAGACGTCAATACGCTGTCTGAACGGGCGCATCAACGCTATCTCTCAGAAGCAGAACGCCCGGATGCAAGTGCCTTGGCAAAATATATGGTAGAGACTGTAAAAACTCTTGATGATCAATCCTTCGAGAACATGCTAAAGGGACAGGTGGAGCTGCTCGAAAGATAATGCAGCGGAAAACAATCTCATTGAGCCTATCTTTATGAATTCTTTGCCAGAACTTTCAGTATTGGTGCCAAAATTGCCAAACAAAGGCCGCAACATCATCTTTAAGGCAGAAGACGATGCTCTGACGCTCATCGCTCAGGAATTGGGTGTAGAGACAACGATCCGATTTCGCGCTGAATTGTTGGCAAGGCCTTGGAAACGAGGCGGAATGGCACTTAAAGGCCATGTGTCGCTTTTGGTGAACCAAGCATGTGTTGTAACATCAGAGCCTGTTCCCGAAGAAATAGAATTTGAAATTGATCGGAAGTTCCTTCCTACTGGCAACACCCTGTATCGGGAACAATTCAACGATGAGGGCGAGATGGTCGTTGACCCTGATGCTCTTGATGTTCCAGATGAATTTACGGGTGATACGATTGACCTTTGGCAGCCGCTTTTAGAGGAGGTGGTATTGGAACTCAATCCTTTCCCGCGCTTGCCGGATGCTGAAATCAGCTCTGAATATAGAGCCGATGAAACTGAAATGAGTGAAGCTGAACCCACGCATAATCCGTTTGCAGAACTCAATACGTTGATAAATAAAAAAAACTCGGAAAACTGAGCTGAAACCCCTTATATAGAATGGTTGAGTAGCTTGGAGGCTGTTGTAAAGACACATGTCAGATACATTGACGGTTTCACTTGATGTAATGGGCGGCGACAATGGGCCAGAGACAGTGCTGCATGGCGCTGACATTGCATTATTGCGTAATCCGTCCCTGCGGTTTGA
The DNA here is from genome assembly GCA_938009335.1 of uncultured Rhizobiaceae group bacterium. GTDB lineage: Bacteria > Pseudomonadota > Alphaproteobacteria > Rhizobiales > Rhizobiaceae > JAALLB01. The sequence goes on along the minus strand of CALLHT010000147.1, from coordinate 1,045 downwards.
ACTGTTTGGAGAAGATGCAGCGGTTTCTCCGATCTTGGACAAATATCCCAAGTTAAAAGCAAAAAGCACATTTCATGGCTGCGAAGTTTCCATCGCGATGGACGACAAGCCAAGTGCCGCACTGCGACGTGGGCGCTATAAGTCTGGCATGTGGCAGGCAATTGATGCCGTAAAATCTGGCTCCGCAGATGTGTGTATTTCTGCAGGGAATACAGGCGCGCTGATGGCGATGTCTAAATTCTGTCTCAGGACCCAGCCTGGAATTACAAGACCTGCAATGGCAGCGATCTGGCCCACAGCTTCGGGAGAAAGTATCGTACTGGATGTGGGCGCGAATGTGGGGGCGGACGCAGATCAACTGGTGGAATTTTCGGTGATGGGCGCAGCCATGGCCCGCGCCTTATTTGATTTTGACCGTCCGTCCGTGGGACTGCTGAATATCGGCGTTGAAGAAGTCAAAGGGGTTGAGGCTGTCCGTGAAGCGGGTGCTCTGTTGAAAGAAGCAAGCCTTGAAACCATGAAATACCACGGCTTCGTTGAGGGGGATGATCTTGGCAAAGGCACCGTCGATGTGGTGGTGACTGAGGGGTTTGCGGGCAATATTGCGCTTAAGACTGCGGAAGGCACAGCAAAACAAATTGGTGGTTATCTTCGTGCAGCCATGAATAGGACTTGGCTCGCGAAACTTGGCTATATTCTTGCGCGTGATGCGTTTGAACAATTGCGCGAGAAAATGGATCCACGAAAGGTGAACGGCGCTGTATTGCTAGGGCTTAATGGGGTTGTTATCAAAAGCCATGGGGGTACAGACGGAGAAGGGTTTGCCGCCGCCATCCAGCTTGGGCATGACATGGCGAAAAACCAGCTCATGAAAAAGATTGATACGGATTTACAAGACTTTGCTGAAGTCAGAATCCAGCTAGAAAAAATGATAGAAATTTAGGGGCAAATTTTTATGAAACGATCAGTGATCATAGGCTGCGGTTCGTATCTACCTGAAAAGGCGATGAAAAACGCTGAGTTCGAAGAGTTTATCGATACTTCA
>CALLHT010000146.1 GCA_938009335.1 uncultured Rhizobiaceae group bacterium | reverse complement strand
CCCGTAAACTTCCAAAACCTCGCCAGCTAATGCGCGACGGATGAACTTCGCCACAACACTGCTCTTGCGCTTGGATAGAGGTCCGTACACGTTACCAAATCGCAGGCAGACTGTTTCCACTCCGAAACTCTTTGCATAGGCGGAACAATATCCCTCCCCGGCAAGTTTGCTTGCGCCATACGGCGATACAGGGTGCGGAGCAAGTTCTTCATGAATAGGGGGCTCAACCTCACCAACTGGCGCACCAGAAGACGCAAACACAAACCGCGAGGTATTATGTAGGCGGGCTGCTTCCAGCAAATTGAACGTGCCGACTACATTGCTTTCCATGTCCTGTCGTGGGTTCAGGATTGATGGTTGCACGCCAGTATTGGCAGCAAGATGAACGATTACATCTGCGCCCGATGCTGCTTGAACAGTCAATTTATCATCAAGAATGTCGCCAACGACGAGACCAACCTCACCGCTTTTCAGTGAACCAAACGCGTCCGTGTTATCGGAACCAAGCTGATTGACCGGACAAACTTCCTCCAAATCCTGCACAGTACCGCCTGTAAGATTATCGAGAACAACGATCGTATGCCCACCCTTGATAAGTAGTTCATTGATCAGGTTTACGCCGATAAACCCGCAACCTCCTGTAATGAGCCATTTCATTGAGGGTATCCTTTAATCTGAGGTCCGGCTGCTATTTCTCCATGTCACGAAAACACAGAGCAGACACGCTTTGAATGTTACTTTAGCAGAAATGTCAGCTGGTGGTTTCTTCTTTATCACCAGGCCAATATCGTTTAGTTGGCTCTCCGTCTTCCCCAATACGATCCAGTAATTTGAATTCATGCAAAAACTGCTTAATTTCATCAATGCTCATGACCGGCTGAAGAGAGGAGTTATAAGGGTCATCGACCGAACGGGAAACTTCACCATCGTAAGAATAATCAATGTCATGGTACAGGCCTTTGAAGGCAGGCGTCACCGCGAAATACTGTTCAAGTTCAATGGTGCGCCGCGTTTCCTCTTCACTCATCAATTCTTCATAGAGTTTTTCACCGGGCTTGGAGCCAATCATGTTGATTGCAATGTCTTCAGGCTTGTAACCATATGCAGGCGCAAGTTCTTCGATCATCGCTTTTGCAAGATCTGCGATGCGCAACACCGGCATTTTGGTGATAAACACCTCGCCGCCTTTTACCAGTTCAGCAGACTCTAAAACTAGGCGGACCGATTGTTCGATGCTCATGATGAACCGGGTCATCTCATTATCTGTCAGGGTAACGGGGCCACCTTGTTCAATTTGCTTCTGGAAAATCGGCAGTACCGAGCCTCTTGACCCCAACACATTGCCAAAACGGGTGGACGCAAAAATTGGCCCCTCGCCTTGCTTTGCGCTGTTTGCAGCCGTGATAAGGCGCTCCCCCATCAATTTGGTAGTGCCCATCACATTTGTTGGATTAACCGCCTTGTCCGAACTTGTGAAGATCACTTTCTTGACCCCACAGGAATTTGCAGCCCGCACGATATTCTCAACACCCAAAATATTCGATTGCACTGCTTCCATCGGAGAGCGTTCGCACATGACGACATGCTTAAGTGCCGCGGTGTGAAATACCACATCAATCCCAGCCATCACATGGTTCAACTTCTCTAGGTCTCGGATGTCGGCCAAAAAGAAATTTGCACGCGAATCTGAAAGATATTTCTGATCCTGAAAAAACAGTTCGCTCTCGTTATTGTCTATTCCAATCACTCTTGCTGGAGAAAATTGATCATCGGTCAATAACTGCTTTATCAACTCGGTACCAACGGTGCCGCATGAACCAGTAACAAGGATATTTTTGTTCTTTAATGTAGACATTGCGGTAGCTTGGGCGGAAATCCCAATGACCTTTCATTAGACTTCGGAAGACTAAGTTGGACTAGCTCAAGTCACAAACACTAACAAGGTAAAAATTCAAAAACACCACAAATCCCAGACTTAGAGCAATTGGAGCCGTGCGTTATGGGCATATTGCTTGCGTCCGAGAATCCTACGCGTTAAGTCAATCATATGCAGCTATTTATGTAACTGCTAAAAACCAATTTTGTGGCGGGAAACGCTAGACCACTGATCAACAGCGTGGATGTTTAGGAATAAAATTATGAAAGTAATGATACTTGGTGGCGACGGTTATCTGGGTTGGCCAACATCTATGCATTTTGCTGCTCAAGGTCACGAGGTGCTCGCACTCGACAATTACCTACGCCGCAAGATTTGTTTTGATACGGATTCAAATCCTCTGGTTACACGCCCCACGATGCCTGAACGCTCCATCCTGTTCGAAGAAGTATCGGGAAAGAAAATCGAAACCGAAGCAGTAGACCTTTGTGACTACCGGAAGTTTGAGAGCATTTTCAAAGATTTCATGCCGGACGTTATGATTCACTACGCGGAACAACCCTCCGCACCGTATTCCATGCGAGGGTATGAAGAGGCGCGCCTCACGCTTCAAAACAATCTTGATGTAACCTTTAATGCCATCTGGGCCGTCAAGGAACATAACCCAAACTGCCATATCGTGAAACTTGGAACCATGGGTGAATATGGCACGCCAAACATTGATATTGAAGAAGGCTGGATTGACATTGAGCACAAGGGACGGTCTGACAAGTTCCTTTTCCCACGCCAAGCCGGAAGCCTTTATCACACCACAAAAGTCCTCGATACGGACTTGATCTGGTTTTATGTGCGCACCTACGGACTAAAGGTAACCGACCTCATGCAAGGCCCTGTTTATGGTGTTGCGACAGAAGAAACCGCAAGCAACGATCAACTTGAATCCTTTTTCAACTATGACGATATTTTCGGCACCGTTGTAAACCGTTTCATTGTACAAGCTGTTCATGGCGTCCCCCTCACGGTTTATGGTAAGGGCGGACAAACACGCGGGTACCTGGATATTCGCGATACATTGCAATGTGTCTATCTCGCCGCGATGAACGAACCGGATGCAGGAACATTGAATATATTCAACCAGTTTGTTGAGACGTTTTCCGTCAACCAACTTGCCGAACACGTGCAAAAGGTCAGCAAATCGCTCGGACTGGATGTTGAAATCAAATCAGTTCCAAATCCGCGTAAGGAAATGGAAGACCACCATTATAATCCGGCGCATTCTGGACTATTGGAACTGGGCCTAAAACCACATTATCTCACCGATGATGTGATGGCTTCGATGATAGAAAGCGTCCTGCGCTACAAAGATCAGATTGTAACCCGTCGAATTATGCCTCGCGTTAGCTGGAAATAATTCTTCAAACGTTTCCATACCTTACGTTCGGCTTCTTGACCTGAGTAAATTTATAGACAGCAGGATTATCATTGAGAACAGGATTGCGGCCAGCTCCGCTTTTTTGTGAAAGCCAACGCCGTTCAAGCTCTGCACATAGAGATATATGAAATATCCAGCAACCGGCAGCGCTGCAATCTGAAGGACCCCACCTGCGTTCCGTGACATCCAGATCAGATAGAACAGAATTAGTGACAGAAGCGAAAACATGACTAATGCAAACAGCCCGCCTCGCGCAACAATATCGAGGTAATGGCTATGTAGATCGCTGAAATAAGCAAGCCTGCACGGATTTATTCCTTCAACTTTCGAAACGACGGTTTCTTTGTCATAAGACCCCATCCCCAAATATGGGTTGAGTTTCAACACCGCTGCGGCATCGCGGTACAGCAAATATCTAAAGGAAGGCGCGAGCCCTTCTTCTCCTAACACCTCTTGCCTGCTCTTTGAGAAATGAAGCAGTCGAGGAACACACTTTACAGCGATTGCAGATGAAATTGATTCACCTTCGGGCGTGTTCTGGTAAATGTCTAAAACTTCATTCTTCAATGTGGCGATGATTTGAAAATCGCCTGTTGAGAGCTTAGTCTCTTGCTCTCTCTGCTGAAGAATGAATTGAACCTGTTGCGTAGTGGCCTCAACCCTAGATGAAATACGGTCCTGTAAAGCAAAGAGCCCAACGCCCCCTGCCACAATCAGCAATACTGCCATCAGTTTCGGCACTCTAAACAGAAAGATTGGTGAGAGGAACAGAAGCGCGCAAAATACTCCAAGATATGCCGCACGACTGTTTGCGCCGAAGAAGTGATAGGTCAAAAACACCAACGCCACTAGCCCCAGAGCTACCAATGCCTTGTTTTCTGCAAACCGATCTTGAAGGGCAGCCAACGCCCATAGAATAACAACACTATAGGCCACAAGCACGTCGTCAGCATAGTTCGGGTTCAAATCTAGAAATGGAACAACCCGGTCATTGATCTGGCCGTTTGGATCAAGTGGAATTTCATAGAAAATTGCGCCATAGGCTACTTTTATGGGGATTGATATGATAGCGATTGCCAACACCCATTTTGCAAAGCGCGGAATATCGATCTTGTAATGTTCAACCTGGAATCGTACCGCATCAATCATCATGAAGGCAGCACCAAACCAAGCAACGCCTTTCAACGTTTCAGCCGGAGACCCCACACCGGATCTGATGACGTCCCAATGGACAAAGAGCAGTGTTAGCGTCGCGGCGATGGATAACCCCAATCCAAAAACACACACTCTGGTCACCCAATCGATTTCTCTGTGTTTCGAGATGAGAACAAACTGAAAATAAGCAATGCCAGCGAGAATACCCGCATACTCACCGCCGAAAATGGCTGACGTGCAAATCAATCCGTAAATGCATGTAAACCAGAACTGTGGTGCAGTATTCGTTTTAAACATAGTTTCCAGTGCCTGCTCTAGGCCCCGACCAAGGCCAAAATTTCAAGTGTCATTTCAGCTTACCAATGCTGTGATCCTAGACCTAACATCAATTAATCCCACGTCAATTCAAGAAGTGATTTTGGCCACGCCGTATACCCATGAAGCAAAAACAAAAAA
>CALLHT010000145.1 GCA_938009335.1 uncultured Rhizobiaceae group bacterium | reverse complement strand
GGAATCAAGACTGAAGTACAGTTCTTGAAAAAGGGTATGGTGGAGAAGCTGAAGGCAGAAGGCGTGAATTCTCCGGCTGATGTTATCCTTACAACAGATATAGGCCGGCTATCTGGTGTGACATCAGAAGGGCTCGCACAGGCTGTCAGCAATGACACCATCAACTCCAACATTCCTAGTGAGTATCGTGATCCTGCCGGTTCATGGTTTGGCCTGACCACCCGCGGCCGCGTGGTGTATGCTTCTAAAGACCGTGTCTCCCAAGATAACATCACCTATGAGGAACTTGCTGACCCTAAGTGGAAAGGCAAAATCTGTACCCGTTCCGGACAACATGCCTACAACATCGCCCTCATTGCATCGATGATTGCCAACAAAGGTGCGCAGTTTACAGAAACCTGGCTCACTGGTGTTAAAAACAATCTGGCCAGAAAGCCGGACGGCAATGACCGCGCGCAAGCCAAGGGAATTTTCTCAGGCGAATGCGACCTTGGCATCGGCAATACCTATTACGTCGGCTTGATGCAAAACAATGAAAAAGACCCGGAGCAAAAAGAGTGGGCAAAATCCATGAAGGTTCTGTTCCCGAATACGCAGGATCGCGGAACCCATGTCAATCTCTCCGGCATGGCATTGGCGAAGCATGCGCCAAACAAGGATGCAGCCATTAAGTTGATGGAATTCCTATCAAGCGGAACCGCGCAAGAGCTCTATGCGGAAGTGGTGTATGAGTATCCAGTAAAGCCGGGCACGAAGCCGTCTGCCACCGTTGCGGCCTTCGGCGAGATCAAGGCCGACACATTGTCACTAGACGAAATTGCCAAATTGCGTAAAGAAGCATCAAAACTGGTCGACAAGGTTGGCTATGATGAAGGACCATCAAGCTGATCGGTTCTGAATTCGGGATGTATGCTGCATGAAAGCAATTGGCTCTGTTAACCTGACAAGTCGTTCTAGAAAACGCGCCGGGTATTTATTGCCCGGCGCTCTTGCGTTGACGCTTATCCTACTACTGCCAATTCTAACCTTGTTGGTTCTGGCGTTCAGAGGCAATCTCGAGAGCTTTCTTCATATCAGCACAACCGTCATGCCCGCCGCTGGCGTGACAACGATTTTACTCATGCTTGGAGTTGGGCTTTTTACAGCTGTTCTTGGCACAGCAACGGCATGGCTGGTTACGTTTTTTGATTTCCCACTACGGCGTACGCTGCAATGGGCGCTGATGCTTCCGCTGGCTGTACCCACCTATATTTCCGCTTATACATTTGTTGAGTTTTTCTCCTATACCGGACCTCTACAGGAACTGGTTCGTGATATAGGCGGGTTTACCACGTCTCGGGACTATTGGTTTCCGGATATTCGCACACTGGGCGGAACGGTTCTTGTCTTTGGGCTGGTTCTCTATCCTTACGTTTATCTTTCTGTGCGCACGCTGTTTCTTCTCCAAGGCAGCAACATTACCGACAGCGCCAGAATGCTTGGCGCAACGGGATCGCGTTTGCTGTTTAAGATCACAATACCGCTTGCGAGGCCTGCAATCATTCTTGGGAGTACGCTTGCATTGATGGAAACCATCAATGACATTGGTGCGGTCGAATACCTTGGCACCAATACGCTGACATTTTCTGTTTTCTCCGTGTGGCTTAATCAGAATGATCTGGCAGGTGCGGCACAACTCGCACTTTTTCTTCTGTCGATTGTGTTTGTTCTGATTTTCCTTGAGCAGGCGTCTCGTGGTTCCAGAAAATTTCATGAGCTGCGATCCGGTGCACAAAAGGGTTTTCAAGCACAACAGTTAAAGGGCAAATCTGCGTTGGCTGTAACTCTCCTGTGTTTTTTGCCGGTTGTGCTGGGGTTTGGAATCCCGGTAACTGTCCTGCTAGAGTTCGCGCTTCAGGATTTTGGCGATATTTTTTCTGATGAGATTTTGGAAGCCATCATCACTTCGGTTGGTCTTGCGTCCATCGCAGCATTCCTGGCTGTCTTGGGAGGGTTTTTGTTGTCCTATGCGTTGAGGGTCAATCGTGCGAAACACACTACTTGGGTCGTGCGCTTGGCAACGCTTGGCTATGCCGTGCCGGGTACGCTTATTGCGATTGGCGTTTTCATTCCGCTGGCATTTTTTGACAATACTCTGGATGCCTTTCTGAGGCAGTATGCGGGCGTCTCCAGCGGTTTGTTGCTGACGGGTTCAGGCGCCGCGCTCATTTTTGCCTATGTGGTGCGTTTCATGGCGATGGCAGAAGGCAATCTTGAAAGCGGATTTTCGAAACTTTCTCCGAACCTTGATATGGCTGCGCGTAGCCTTGGCCGGAACCGACGCAAAACCTTATCTCAAGTCTTGGTTCCAATGATGACCCCGGCCATTGCTGGTGCGGCACTTCTTGTCTTTGTCGATGTGGTGAAAGAATTGTCCGCCACTATTCTTCTGCGCCCGTTTGGCATGCATACGCTCGCGACCCATGTCTATGATTTTGCATCTCAAGGCCGGGTGGAAGATGGCGCACTGGCGTGCTTGCTCATTATTCTGGTTGGAATTTTACCGGTAATTCTATTGATCAAACAAGCGGCAAAAAACTAACTCGAAGACTGACTTCAGTGTGAAGCAAGTGGGTCTTTGAGTGCAGGTAACACTGTGCCTACACAGTCTCCAAATCCAATTTTGTGGTCTTTGCCTTGCGCAGCACCAGACAGAGTAAGTGTGTCGCCATCTTCGAGGAATGTGCGTGTTTCTCCGGTATCGAGTTCCAGCGGTTCTTTACCGCCCCAACTCAATTCCAGCATGGAACCGCGGTTTTCTTTTTCAGGGCCTGAGATGGTTCCTGATCCGAGCAAATCGCCTGTGCGCATGGGCGAGCCCGCACTTGAATGATGTGCTAATTGCTGGGCCGCCGAATAGTACATTTCCTTGTAATTTGTGCGGGCAATCGTGCTTTCAGATTTACCTTCAGGCGCTAACCGAACTTCAAGGTCGATGTCGTACAGCATTGGCCCACAGTCTTTCAGGTGATCCAGAAGTTCAACGTTGCGCTCCGGCGTATCACAGGCAAATGGTTCTAGTGCTTCACGCATCACGATCCATGGGCTGATGGATGTAGCCGTTGCTTTGGCCTGAAAGGGGCCGAGGGGTTGATACTCCCAAGCCTGAATGTCCCGCGCAGACCAGTCGTTCAGCAGTACATATCCAAAGATGTTCTCATGTGCCTGCTGCACGGTGAGTGGGCCATCTGAATGCACACCAACAATGGCACCCAGTTCCAGTTCAAAATCAAACCGTCTGCTCGGTAAAAACGCAGGGTGATCGTGATCTGGGCTTTTCAATTGCCCCCAAGGTCGATTGAAATTCGTGCCGGAAACAAACACCGAAGACGCGCGTCCGTTATAGCCAATCGGCATGTGCAACCAGTTAGGAGGAAGCGCATTTTCAGCCCCTCGAAACATGGTGCCGACATTGGTTGCGTGATGGCGCCCGGCATAGAAGTCTGTGTATTCCGCCACCTCGAATGGCATATGCATCGTTGCTTCAGATTGGGGGACGAGGCATGTTTCAGCTGTGGCTTGGTCGCTGCTGCCATGAGTGAGAATTTCCAACAACCGCGTTCTCAGTGTGCTCCACAATGACGGCCCACCCTCCATGACATCGTTCCACAACGCAAAGTCAAAAAGTGGCTCATCTGTTGGTGAAAGTATTCCGTTTTCCTCAGCTAAACGACAATCGAGAATCTGATCGCCAATCGCTACGCCGCATCTAGGGTCATCGTCTTCATGAGAGAACACCCCGCAGGGCAGATTGTTAAGTGGGAAATGTATCTCAGCACTGTTGGCGCTTTCAACCCAAGAGGTCAACCTTTTGGTCATTTGACACCTGGCGTTCCGTCGAACTTCTTCTCAAGGTCGTTCCAGCAATCAATGTAATCATCCTGCAACGGTGCTTTTTTTGCGGCAAACTCTGTCAGGTGCTGGGGAAAGCGCGTTTCAAACATAAAGGACATGGTATTTGCCAAATACTCTGGCTTTAGTTCAGCATTTGACGCGCCTTCAAAGGCATTTTTGTCAGGTCCGTGCGGAAGCATCATGTTGTGCAGAGAAATACCACCCGGCACAAAGCCTTTCGGCTTGGCGTCATAAATGCCGCAAATATTACCCATTAGCTCAGACATGATGTTCTTATGATACCAAGGCGGACGGAAGGTGTTTTCCGCTACGTTCCAACGGTCTCTGAACAGGACGAAATCAATGTTAGCGGTTCCTGCAACTCCGGATGGTGCCGTCAGGACTGTAAAGATAGATGGGTCCGGATGATCAAACAAAACCGCACCCACGGGGCAGTAGTTTCTCAAATCATATTTACACGGCGCATAGTTTCCGTGCCAAGCAACCACATCAAGGGGGGAATGGCCGATGCTGGTTTGGTGAAATTGTCCGCACCATTTCACGGTAACCGTAGAAGGTGTTTCGCGGTCTTCAAACGCGGCAATCGGGGCTTTGAAATCGCGCCGGTTTGCCATGCAGTTTGCACCGATTGGTCCACGATCAGGAAGTGTAAATTTCTGGCCGTAGTTTTCGCAGACAAACCCACGGCACGGGCCTTCAATCACCTCGACACGATAGACCAAACCTCTGGGGATAATTGCTATCTCCTGCGGTTCAAGATCAATCACGCCCAGTTCTGTGCAGAACCGCAACCGTCCTTCCTGTGGGACAATCAGAAGCTCTGAATCTGCGGAATAAAAGTAAGCATCCACCATGGATTGAGTAACCAGATAAACATGGCTTGCCATGCCGGTTTGCGTGTTCACATCACCTGCGGTCGTCATGGTTCGCATGCCGGTGAGCCAGGTGAGCGCATCTTCCGAATGGGGAACCGGATCCCAGCGATATTGGCCCAGGGAGATAATATCAGGTTCAATATTTGGGGCAGACTTCCAAAGCGGTAGATCAATTTTCTCAAACCGATGTGTATGTTTTACCGACGGTCGGATGCGATAGCACCAGGTGCGCTCATTTTGATGATTTGGCGCGGTGAAGGCTGTTCCAGAAAGTTGCTCGCCATAAAGTCCGTATTCACATTTTTGTGGACTGTTTTGTCCTTTTGGTAGCGCGCCCGGCAGCGCTTCGGTTTCGAAGTCATTCCCAAAGCCGGGCATATACCCTTCATCCGTTCCGATGGACGTCGATGCGGTTTGCAAACCTGATGTGGGTGTTACCTTGTTCATGTGAACTTCTCCTTAGGTGTTCACAAATTAATCGCAATTTTTGCAACTAACAACCGTGAAACCAAGTTTAAACCGAGCGAAATATGTGTGGACCTTAGCTTTACCCCAAGCAATGATTAAACAGATGGTATTTTTCGCGCGATCGTCATTCAAATAAGCTGTACGTTAAACATGAAACGATTTTGGATTCGCGAAATGACGCATGAAAAAACGAACAGTGTAATTGTTGGCGGTGGACAGGCAGGCGTTGCTATGAGTGCGCATCTGGTCGAGCAAGGCGTTTCTCATCTGCTTCTGGAGCGAGACAGAATCGCTGAGCGCTGGCGCACTGGACGCTGGGATTCGCTGGTAATGAATGGTCCAGCTTGGCATGACCGATTTCCGCCGAAAGAATTTAATGATTTCGGTCCTGATGAATTTCCGGGCAAAGAGAGCGTCGCAAAGTATCTGGAAGAATTTGCGCATGAGGTGAACAGCCCCGTTCGTTGCGGGGTTGAGGTCAAAAAGGTCAGCAAACTGGAGGCAGGCGATGGCTTTCTGGTGGAGACTTCTGATGGCACAATCGAAACATGTAATGTCATTGCTGCGACTGGTCCGTTTCAAGTGTCGCTCATCCCGCCAATTATTCCAGACCTGGAAGGTGTTGAGCAGATACACTCCAATGCATATTTCAATCCGGAGCAATTACAACCGGGCGGTGTTCTGGTTGTGGGTGCGGGATCTTCCGGCTCTCAAATTGCCGATGAGTTACAGCGTTCCGGTCGTGATGTGTATCTGTCGGTTGGTCCCCATGACCGCCCTCCCAGAGCCTATCGTGGTCACGATTATTGCTGGTGGTTGAACGTTCTGGGCAAATGGGAAATGAAGACGCCTCCTGCTGGTCGGGAGCATGTTACCATTTCTGTAAGCGGTGCGCATGGTGGAGAAACCGTTGATTTTCGCCGGTTGGGCAACCGTGGAATTAATCTGTTGGGAATGGTCAAATCCTTCGAAGACGGCACGCTCTATATGCAGAATGATTTGGCAAAAAACATCGCAGATGGGGACGCGAATTATCTTTCTGTTCTCGATGAGGCTGATCAGTACATCGTCGATCATGATCTTGATTTGCCGCAAGAGCCTGATGCGCGGATTATGGAATCAGATCCTGATACGCTTACTGATCCAATCCTCGAACTTAATCTCAAGGATGCTGGTATTGCCAATGTGATCTGGGCGACCGGTTACACGCAAGATTTTAGCTGGTTGCAGGTTGATGCGTTTGACGAAAACGG
>CALLHT010000144.1 GCA_938009335.1 uncultured Rhizobiaceae group bacterium | reverse complement strand
TGCTTCCCAGGTCAGAAGCTCTGCCGCTTTCATCTCCATTGCCATGTCAGCAAGCTTGAAAGAGACGCCCTGAAACTTGCCGATTTTCTGGCCGAACTGTTCGCGCTCGGCTGAAAATTCTACGGCATGCCTAAAGGCACGGTCTGCGCGACCAAGACAGGTAGACGCCACTTGAAGGCGTGTTGCGCCTAGCCAGTCATTGGCGACTTCAAAACCTTTGTGTAGTTCGCCCAACATGTTGCGTGCTGGCACACGACAATCGTCAAATTCAAGGATCGAATTAGTATAACCCCGATGCGAAACATTGTTGTAGCCATCGCGCACGGTATAACCGGGCGTGCCTTTATCAACGAAGAAGGAGGTGATGAGTTTCTTCTTGCCACGCGGTGTATCTTCTTCACCTGTTGCCACATAAACGATGGTGAAGTCTGCGATATCAGCGTGTGAGATAAAGTGTTTGGTGCCGTTAATGATCCAGTCATCGCCATCCTGTTTTGCGGTTGCCTTCATGCCGCGCAGGTCTGAACCCGCGCCCGGCTCGGTCATCGCCATGCAGTCCCACTTTTCGCCGCGCACGCAAGGTTCAAGATATTTCTCGCGTTGTTCTGGTGTGCCAGCGCAGAGAATGTTTGAGGGGCGTGCAACGCCCGTCCAATGCAAGGCATAGTTCGCGCGGCCCAGTTCTTTCTCGTACAAAAGCCAAGTCAGTGTATCGAGACCCGCACCGCCGAATTCTTCAGGAATGTTGGCCGCATAAAGCCCAGCATCCATTGCTTTTCTCTGAACGTCTTTGATGACATCCATATCAAGGTGGCCGGTGCGCTCAATCTCTGCCTCATACGGGTAAAGCTCGTTTTCAACAAAAGACCGTGTGGTCTCGACGATCATTTGTTGTTCTTCGGTTAACGCGAATTGCATGGCTAATACCCCCCTCTGTCGCTTCGCGACATCTCCCCCGCAAGGGGGGAGATTAGAGAATAGCAAGATCTAGCTTCAACGATCTCCCCCCTTGCGGGGGAGATGCCCGACAGGGCAGAGGGGGGTAAGGTCATCATCTCATACTTTCCGGCTTAGGCAGTTTTGTCTGCGCTTCGTGCAGCGCTTTCATTTTTGCCGCCATTTCAGGCCCCGGCTCGCAGGAGCGGCGGGTTTCAAGCGATACATGCACCAGAAGCTGATTGCAGGTGCAGAGCAGGTCGCCCGGCGTGCCGTCTTCATTGGCGCGATGCATCTCGTGATACATGCGAAGCTTTTTGCCCTCTGCCTGTAAGACTTGCGTATAAACGGTGATCTTTTCCCCTGGATGCGTTTCATTGCGGAATTGGATCAGGTTTTCAACGGTGAAGTATGAAAGGCCTGAATCGATATAGGCTTGATCAGCTCCAATCATGCCCATGACCACATCGCCTGCATCTGAGAAAACCTGTCCATATCGGCTTTCATTCATATGACCGTTATAGTCCGTCCAGTCGATGGGGATGACACGGTTGAGCGTGTTGAGAGGTTTGGTGATGTCGCTCGGGAGGTCTGGCTTGGTGCGTGCTTCATGTTCTACAAGTGTCTCGCCAGCACCATAGTTGCGCGCTTTCAAACCGCGGAGGATGGTCACAAGATTATCGTCGCGGATGCGTTCCAATTCTCGGATCGAATATTTGCCGGATTGTTCGTCTGATTGATTGGCGATTAGATCCACCAGTTCATCGGTAAATTCCGGTACGTCCATCAGTTTGGTCCAAGGCCATTCAAGTGCTGGGCCGAATTGCGCCATAAAATGCTTCATGCCTGCTTCACCACCGGCCACGCGATAAGTTTCGAACAGACCCATCTGCGCCCAACGAAGGCCGAAGCCAAAGCGGATGGCATCGTCAATTTCTTCGGTCGTGGCAACGCCGTCTTTGACGAGCCAAAGGGCTTCGCGCCAAACGGCTTCAAGAAAGCGATCAGCGATATGGGCGTCAATTTCCTGGCGCACGATCAGCGGTTTCATGCCGATTTTTGTGAGCGCGTCTTTTGCTCGGGCGCAGGTGCCGGCATTACCCACGAGTTCGATCAGCGGAAGCAGATAAACCGGGTTGAACGGATGCGCGACGAAAATCTGTGTTGGATTGCTTGCGCCTTTTTGTAGTTCTGAGGGCTTAAAGCCGGAAGTCGATGAGCCGATCAACGCATCTTTTCGCGCATGGGTCTGAATTTCTGCAAACACCTTGTGCTTGATCTCAAGACGCTCCGGCACGCTTTCCTGAATCCAGTCCGCATCCTTTACCGCTTCTTCGATGGTTGAGACATGCGTGAGCTTACCCTCGGTCGGCACAGAATTGTCCAGCAGAGCGGGCAATGAGCGTCTCGCATTACTAAGTACTTCACTGATTTTGCGTTCCGCCTCAGGGTCAGGATCGTATAGGTTTACGTTGATGCCATTGAGTAGAAAGCGTGCGGCCCATCCACCGCCGATTACGCCTCCACCAATGATTGCTGCTGTTTTGATCATACCCATTATTCGTCATCCTCGGGCTTGACCCGAGGATCCAGCCATTTTGTGTTTTGTATTCTGGATCCCAGTGTCAAGCACTGGGATGACAAGTTGTTTTGGTCGCCGCAAAGGCATAGATTGACATCCAACATTCTCGTTACCTCGTCATAATAAATGCGATGATGGATGGCGCGAGGCAGATTGCACATACCACCCCTTGAGAAATAAATGGATTTGAGTGCCAACCGCGCCAAGACTTCTCAGTCAGTCGCGCGATGCCTGTCATGACAATCAGTGGCGTCCAAGTGGCGATGCCAAACGTACTGACTTCAGTGGCATTGTCTTCCAGTGCCGAGAAATACGAAACCCAGTGTATAGCAACGATCGCAACCGCTGCACCCCAAAGCCAAAGGGCGAGCTGCCGCCGCATGGGCATGAGAACGATTGCCAATGCCATGATAGGACCGAAGAAATAAAGTGCGCGTAAGAATGCTGGGATCATGTTTATCTATCGTCACCCTCGGGCTTGTCCGGAGGGTCTACTGACGCTTCCTGTGAAAAATGTCTATCAAGCATATAACCAAAATCTCAAGTGGCATATGGCCATTAGATCCTCGGGACAAGCCCGAGGATGACGCCCTTATGATTTAGCCGCCCGTTTCACCAGTCCCAGTTTCTCTCTCACCGCTTGCGGCCCCATGACGTTTGATCCCATCGCTTCGATGATCGTGACGGCACGATCCACCAATTGAGCGTTCGTCGCCAGTTCGCCTTTGCCGAGCCAGAGGTTGTCCTCCAAACCAACGCGCACGTTACCGCCTGCGTTCACCGCATTGGCCACATAATTCATCTGATGGCGGCCGAGAGAGAAGGCGGACCAATTCCAGTCTTGCGGTACGTTATTGACCATGGCCATGAACGTGTTCATGTCGTCGGGCGCGCCCCACGGCACGCCCATGCACAATTGTACAAGAGCAGGAGATTTGAGCGTGCCTTCTTCAACGAGTTGTTTGGCAAACCAGAGGTGGCCAGTGTCAAAGGCTTCGATTTCCGGACAAACACCAAGCTCTGTCATCATTGCACCCATAGCCCGCAGCATGCCGGGCGTGTTGGTCATAACGTAATCGGCTTCCGCGAAGTTCATGGTGCCACAATCAAGCGTACAGATTTCGGGTAAGCATTCTGCCACATGCGCCACGCGTTCCGTTGCGCCGATCATATCTGTACCTGCTTCATTCACAGGGAACGGAGCTTCGGTTGAGCCGAACACAATATCGCCGCCCATGCCGGCTGTAAGATTAAGCACCACATCAACTTCTGCATCGCGAATGCGGTCTGTCACTTCGCGGTAGAGGTCCAGCCTGCGCGATGGTGTGCCCGTCTCAGGGTCGCGTACATGGCAATGAACGATTGCAGCGCCTGCTTTTGCAGCATCAATCGCAGAGTTTGCGATTTGCTCTGGTGAGCGGGGTACATGCGGTGAACGATCTTGTGTGCTGCCGGAACCGGTTACAGCACATGTGATGAAAACGTCTCTGTTTGGTTCAAGTGGCATGTCTAAAATTCCTCCAAAATTCTAGGCCTCATTGTCTTCTGAAATCGAAAAAAAGATTGACAAAAAACATCACCTAATTGACAAAAATCATATGTCGCTTTTTCAATCCACAGATGTACCGTGCTCAGTCACCATACTTGTTTTGCCGGAAAGTTCCATGATGTGCGTAGCCAGTGTGATTGAACCGTTTCGCGCAGCAAATAGGGTGTCGGGTAAAACACTCTATGATTGGAAACTGGTTAGTCTGAGTGGCAATCCGGTTGATCTGACCAGCAGCCTTCCTCTTAGCGTGATGGGGCAGTTGGATGCTGCGGCACGTGGTGATTTGTTAGTCGTTATTGGTGGGTTTAATCAGGATAAACATGTTTCGCGATCTGACGTCAGTCTAATTCGTAAAGCTGCATCAGGATTTCAAACAATTGCGGGCATTGAGGCAGGCAGTTGGGTAGTTGCAAGAGCTGGCCTTTTGGATGGGCATTCTGCCACCACGCATTGGGAAGACTATGAAGCGTTTGCTGATGCGTTTCCCGACGTTGACGTAAAACTGGATCGCTATGTCATTGATGGCAAACGCATCACATGCGGCGGTGCTTCACCGGCGTTTGATTTATTTCTTGAACTGGTGCGCAAACGCAATGGCCCGTCGGTCGCGATGGAAGTTGCGAGTGTTTTTATTTATGACGACGCGCATTCGCAATCTGAAACGCAGCCGCTCGTCTCACTTGGTAAGGTTGCCAAACGAGAGCCGCGAATTGAACATGCCGTTCGTTTGATGGAAAAATGGATCGAACAGCCCTTGCCAGTTGCCGCCATTGCCAAACGGGTTGGTGTTTCCGCCGCAACGCTTGAGAATATCTTCAAGCGCCATATGGGTCTCACACCAGGGCGTTTTTATCTGAATTTAAGATTGAAGGCCGCGAACCGGCTCGTTCTCGATAGTGCACTTTCTATGCGTGAAATCGCTATTCGCAGCGGTTTCAATTCTCTGTCGGCTTTTTCGCGCGCCTATACCAAGCATTTTGGTAAGGCAGCCCAATTGACCCGAAATCATGGTTTCACCAGATAACGAACCCCCGCAGGTCACGACTTTGTGAAGGTTCTCTTCAAGACTCATGGATTGCATTTTTCTTCGAGTATGTCATGTATCTACCTATCAATAGATAGACAGATTTAGTTCAAAGGAATTAGACATGATCGGATATACAACAATTGGCGTCAAAAACATGGACGCAGCAAAAAAATTCTACTGCGATCTCTTCGATGCTGAAGTTTTGGTAGATGTTGGCCGTCTTGCAATGATCGGCAAGTCTACAGACCAGCCTATGGTTGCTGTTTGTGAGCCGCATAATGGCGAAGCGGCAAGTTGCGGCAATGGTTCCATGATTGCCTTCCCGGGTGGTTCTCAGGAAGGTGCAGCTGCGATGTATCACAAAGCGATTTCCCTTGGCGCAACGGATGATGGTGAGCCGGGTCCAAGAATTCCGGATGTGTTTTACGGTGCCTATGTACGTGACCCGGATGGCAACAAACTTTGTTTCTTCGATTTCAGCTAGAAGAAGAATAGGTTTACAGGATATAACGCTCGGTCTTTGGCCGGGCGTTTTTGTTTGCTTGAATAGCATTGTGTTTGCAGATAGTCAGATTGGATGATGCTCAATCATCTTAAATCGAAAGCGGAAGAACTTGATGCTTCCGATCCTTTAAGGTCGTTCCGCTCGCGGTTTCAACTTCCTGACAACGTTATCTATCTCGATGGTAACTCGCTCGGGCCAATGCTTAAATCTGTGCCGGAACGGGTTGCCAGGTCGTTGAATCAAGAATGGGCCGATGGTCTAATTCGTAGTTGGAACGATGCGGATTGGATCAATCTTCCTGAAACCATTGGGGCGAGGATTGCACCGATTATCGGTGCAAAGCGTGAGTGTGTAACAGTCACTGATTCTACTTCCATTAATGTGTTTAAGGTGCTGAGTGCAGCCTTGTTGCTGAACAAAGACCGGAAGAAAATCGTCAGTGAGAAAGGTAATTTTCCAACTGATCTTTATCTGGCGGAAGGGCTGCGAGACTTTCTGGGTCAAGGCCATCAACTGTGTCTTGCTGAAAGCGATGAAGAAATCACCGCGCTGATTGATGAAGACACGGCTGTTGTCATGCTGACCCATGTGGATTTTCGAACCGGGCGCATGCTCGATATGGAAGCGATCACAGCACATGCGCATGAAAAGGGGGCGCTGGTGATCTGGGACCTTGCTCATTCAGCAGGCGCTTTGCCTGTTGCGCTTGACGAAGCCA
>CALLHT010000143.1 GCA_938009335.1 uncultured Rhizobiaceae group bacterium | reverse complement strand
TGCATTATATGAAGAATTCAATGTCATCACAGAAGCGAGCGCTACAAAAGGCGTTGCTACTGCCAAGGCTGAGCATATCGATCTACTGGTAATGGATGTGGGTTTACCGGACATGGATGGCCGCGAGGCAGTGAAGCTTTTGCGCAAAGCAGGCTTTAAGGCGCCGATTATTATGCTCACAGGCCATGACACCGACTCAGATACGATTTTGGGTCTGGAAGCTGGCGCCAATGACTATGTCACCAAGCCTTTCAAGTTTGCGGTACTTTTGGCACGACTTCGCGCGCAACTAAGAACACATGAGCAAAGTGAAGATGCCATCTTCAATGTTGGTCCATACACGTTCCGCCCTGCTCAGAAACTTCTATCTGAAGAAGACGGCAGCAAGGTCCGCCTAACCGAAAAAGAAACTGCGATCATGAAATACCTGTACCGCGCAGAGCAGAAGGTCATTGGCCGCGATGAGTTGCTAGAGAATGTCTGGGGTTACAATTCAGGCGTAACAACACACACATTGGAAACACATATTTACCGGCTTCGCCAAAAAATCGAAAAAGAGCCTTCAAATGCAAGATTGCTTGTAACTGAAGGTGGGGGCTATAAACTGATCCCATAAATGTATGGCCATTCGGTCACACTACAGGGGATCACATGTCACTTACCAATGACATTGCCAAGTTGCGGAGCGTAGAGTTATTCGCAGGTTTTAATGAAGATCAGCTTCGCCTGATCGCTTTTGGCGGCCAAAAAATGGACCTGCCAGAGGGGATGGAGCTTTTTCATAATGGCCAAACCGCTGACGGCGGGTTCGTTATCCTGTCGGGTGAGCTTTCTTTGGAAATCCACGATGCACAAAAAACACCCACTGTTACGACGCTGGGCCCCGGCAGTCTTATTGGTGAAATGGCGCTGTTTACCCGCAATCGAAGAACCGGAACTGCCAAGGTCACAAAAGATACAGAAGTTCTCAAAATTCGACGCGATGTCATGCATCGTGTCTTAAGCGAGTACCCGGAACTTGCCGCACACCTATATCAGCGCATATCGGCTAATGTTGTGGCGATCGGAAAAGAACTGGAAAAAGTGCAAAGCCGTTTAGCAGAGGCTTCAAATAGTTAAAGCTCAAATTCAATCAAGATCAAACGTCGCCATAACCGGAACATGGTCCGATGGCTTTTCCCATCCGCGCGCATCACGCAGAACAGAGATATCCGTTAGGTTTTCGCCAAGGGTGGGAGCTGCCCAAATATGGTCTAGTCTGCGGCCTTTGTCGGCGGCATCCCAATCTCTGGCGCGGTAACTCCACCACGTGAAAAGCCGCTCATCATATGGAACCTTATGACGAATGAGATCAAGCCAGTCGCCTTCATCGCGAATGCGGTCTAAAAATTCAGTTTCAATCGGAGTATGGCTTACAACTTTCAAAAGCTGCTTATGAGACCACACATCATTTTCGTGTGGCGCAATATTCAGATCACCCACCAAAAGGTTCTCTGCGCCATCGTCATCTGAGCGAAGCGCTAGCATTTCATCCAGAAACTTTAGTTTGTGATCAAATTTCGGGTTTTTCACCGGATCCGCCTCATCACCGCCAGCAGGGACATAAAAATTATGAACACGAAGTTTGCGCCCGCCTGCCTCGAAACCCGTTACCACGTGCCGGGTATCTCCCATTTGGCAATAATCAGTGCTTGAGATATCAGTCAGTGGTCTTTTGGAAACGGTTGCAACACCATGATAGCCCTTTTGCCCATGAACAGCGATGTGCTCATACCCAAGCCTGGTGAAGTTTTTTGACGGAAACTGATCATTTTGGCATTTGATTTCTTGCAGGCAGAGAATATCAGGATCGTGCTCTTTCAAAAACTTCTCGACAATGCCAATCCGCAAGCGAACAGAATTGATATTCCATGTGGCAAGTTTAAGCGTCATTCTGCGATTCCCGATTGGCAAAACCTCACCATAACGGGTTTTGCAGTCGGCTCAAGAAGCAGACTGAAGAAGCTTGGGAATTAGCGTTCGGTTTTCTTTGCAGCTTTACGGAGCTGGAACATTTTGTTGGAAATTTTGACGTTCTTCTCGACATTAAAGATCATCACAGAAGTCTCCTTGCCCTGATTGTCCTTGATGGTCCATTGACGCAAATCATAGCTGCTTGGGTCAAAGAGAAGCGTAATTTCAGAATCGCCAAACAGGTTCTTGTCACCCATAACGACACGCGTCACATCTTCACGCGCTTCCACCGTACGAACGGACTCATCGGTTACTTTGATCTCTTTCGAGAGAAGCAAGCTAAGTGGCGTTTTACGAAGCGGAATATACTGCCAGGTTTTCAGTTTCTTGTTTCGAACGCCCAGTGTTTTACCGTTCGACACAACCATTAAAGGCGAAGGATCTTCATACTCAAACCGGATTTTACCCGGGCGGTGAATGAAAAACTTACCACCTGTTTGCTCGCCAGTTGGGCCAAACTGAATGAACTCGCCGGTCATCGTTGGCACAGAAGAAAAATGATTGGTAATCTCTTTAACCGCACGCTCTTTCTCGCTCGCGACCGATGGCAGCACCGAACCTACTACAGCACCAAGCAGCGCTGCTGCAAAAAAGAATGATCGACGAACTGTGTTAGTCATTTTCCAACTTCCTTAAAGACATTGCTTTCAATGCCAGCCGCTCCGTGTATTAGACCTGCTATATGGCTCAATCATGACGATTTTACCTGCAAGCTCTAGTATCTATATGGTTTCATCTTCTCCGGGCACAAGGATTTCCCGTTTACCCGCATGGTTAGCCGCACTGATGAGACCTTCTTGTTCCATACGCTCAATCAGCGATGCTGCACGGTTATAGCCAATAGATAAACGTCGCTGAATGTAACTGGTAGAAACCTTCCGGTCTTTCAATACAATTGCAACCGCTTGATCATAGATATCGTTAGAGGCTGCAAGTCCGCCCGCATCCCCACCAGCGGCAGCACCAGCATCTTCCTCAGTCTCTTCTGTAACCGCTTCAAGATATTGCGGCACGCCTTGCTCTTTGAGGTGGTTTACCACCTGATCAACTTCCTCATCAGCAACAAATGGCCCGTGCACACGCTGAATGCGTCCACCACCTGCCATGTAGAGCATATCACCCATGCCCAGAAGCTGCTCAGCGCCCTGTTCTCCGAGAATGGTTCGACTATCGATTTTAGACGTAACCTGGAAAGAGATACGGGTTGGGAAGTTCGCTTTAATCGTGCCGGTGATCACATCAACAGATGGACGCTGCGTCGCCATGATAACGTGGATACCGGCCGCTCGAGCCATTTGCGCAAGGCGTTGAACTGTGCCTTCAATATCTTTACCCGCAACCATCATCAAGTCAGCCATCTCGTCAATAATGACGATGATGTATGGCATTGGCTCAAGATCCAGCTCTTCCACCTCGTAGATGGCTTCGCCGGTGTCACGATCATAACCCGTTTGGATTGTTCGGGTAATCCGCTCACCTTTCTTGGTAGAATCAGCGATGCGCGCATTGAAGCCATCAATGTTTCGAACGCCCACTTTAGACATTTTCTTATATCGATCTTCCATCTCACGAACTGTCCACTTAAGCGCCACAACCGCCTTTTTGGGATCAGTCACAACAGGTGTGAGCAAATGCGGAATGCCATCATAAATGGAAAGTTCCAGCATTTTTGGATCAATCATGATCATCTTCACCTGTTCAGGCGTCATGCGATACAGGATGGAAAGGATCATCGTATTAATCGCAACAGATTTACCGGAACCGGTCGTACCTGCAACCAATAGGTGAGGCATCTTTGCCAGATCAGCAATCGTGGCTTCACCACCAATGGTTTTACCAAGAATAAGCGGCAGCTTTGCCTTAGAGCTATCATACGCCTTACTTGCCAGAATTTCGCGCAAGTAGACGGTTTCGCGATTGCTGTTCGGCAGTTCAATACCAATCGCATTACGGCCCGGTACAACTGCAACACGCGCTGCGATCGCTGACATAGATCGCGCAATATCGTCGGCAAGTCCGATCACTCGAGATGACTTGATGCCGGGTGCAGGCTCCAGTTCATAAAGCGTAACTACCGGACCCGGCCGCACATTGATAATCTCACCTTTGACACCGAAATCTTCTAAAACGCCTTCAAGCAGACGGGCATTTTGCTCAAGTGCTTCCTGCGACAGCTGCATCTCTGCATTTGCAGGGGGCGTATCTTGCAAGAAGTGCAGGGACGGCAGATCAAAATCTGACATATTAATTAGAGAAGGTTGCGCTTCGCGTTGAACCCGAGCTGAAGGTTTTGGCGGCGGCGCCTTTGCTTGCACACGACCTGCAGGTGTTGCTTCAGCCAAAGGTGGAGAAACCATTTCCGGCGCAGGTTGAGGAGCCCATTCTTCGATTGCTGCATCCGCTTCGGCGTGTTGCTCAAATTCATTATATGTGTTTTCACCGTAATCAGGCCCATCGAAATCTGCCGCGGCGGGCATCGCTTCAATAGAACTAGCAGGTTCATCAAACTGAGGCATGGCAGCGCGTTGTGCAGACTGTTCAGGGAAATAATCC
Source organism: uncultured Rhizobiaceae group bacterium (assembly GCA_938009335.1). GTDB lineage: Bacteria > Pseudomonadota > Alphaproteobacteria > Rhizobiales > Rhizobiaceae > JAALLB01. The sequence continues at coordinate 5,940 of CALLHT010000143.1, read as the reverse complement.
AGTTCGTCATCTGAATGCATCATTTTCGCATGAAAACCCTTCAACCGGGCGAGCAGACTTGGTTTAGGCTCATCTTCGAATGGATCAGATTTCACATTTGAGGGCGTGGAGTTCCGCGATTGAAAGCGCATTTTTGCTGAATAGTAGTAGTGCCCAAGCGCACCTAGGAACCAGCTTGGTTCATCTTCATCATCAACCAGAGAATCGATTGCTTCGTCACTCAAACCGTCAGCAAGCGGATCGCGCAAGCGCCAGAATAGCCCAGAAGCCGCAAGGGTCGCGCCCAGTGCGGTTGTGCCAAATATCGTGGCCAAAGCAACCGCATAAATGCCAGTAACTTCGCCCAATAAAGCCTCAGGCAAGGCAAGGGAGAATGAACCAATCACACCGCCTAGACCAAGCGGTAAAGGCCAAGAATGAGGTGTGGATACACAAGCAAAAAATGCAGCGGAAAGCAGCATAGAAACAGGCCAAATCAACAAGCGATGTTTGAAGCTAGGAATCCGTCTTTGTAGAAGCTTCGTCCAACCCCAGATTGCAGGAGGAATAAGCGCGATTGCTGCAGCAAGGCCTAAGAATTGCATGGCCAGATCTGCGAAAACCGCACCGGGATATCCCAGTGTGTTGGTCACTTCTTTGCCATTTGCATAAGAAAAGCTTGGGTCAAGCACATTCCAGCTGGCTAAGCTGATAAAGCTCAATCCGACAACACCGAGTAGGCATAACCCTACAAGCACTGAGAATTGTGTTCCCAAACCCTCTCTTACAGTAGGATTTACTCGACCGGTTTCTAATTCTGACAACTGCATTTTTAACTCCCAGTGACCGGGAATCGACACACAATCCGGCCATCGTTGGAAGCAAGCGTAAGTTCACAAGGTTAATCGCCTGTTAACCATAGGGTAGAAAGATACGTTTTACTGAAAATTTCTTCGCTCGAAAGTTTGCCTTATCCGCCAGAGGGACCGGTTTTGCCAAAATCGTGCGTACGTTCGCGAATCAAGCCTTCCTGAGCAACAGATGCAACCAGGATTCCGTCGCGGGTATATATGCTTCCCCGTGTAAATCCACGTGCACCGGAACTGTTTGGACTGTCTTGCGAGTATAAATGCCAATCACTCATGTTGACCGGACGATGAAACCACATGGCGTGATCAAGGCTTGCAACTTGCAACCCAGGATCAAAGACTGCCCTCCCATGCGCATATAGCGATGTATCAAGCAATGTCATATCTGACGCATAGGCAAGCACTGCCAATTGAGTCGCAGGATCATCAGGAATTTCACCCGTTGCCCGGAACCAGACATTTTGTTTCGGCTCAAGCTTCTTATCAGACAAATAATGATCCAGATTGATCGGGCGAAGTTCAATAGGCCGCTCGCGCTGCCAATACCGGCGTATGGCTTCTGATGCTTTGTCTATGAATTGATCGGCCAATTGCTTTTCACTTGGCAAATCCTCCGGCAACGGCACCTCTGGCATCTCAACAAAATGCTCTAAACCCTCCTCCACCACTTGAAAGGACGCAGACATGGAAAAAATGGCTTTGCCGTGCTGGATTGCAACAACCCGTCGTGTCGTAAAACTTCGTCCATCTCGTATTCGATCAACGTTGTAGATAATCGGCACGGAAGGGTCGCCCGGGCGCATGAAATAGCCGTGCAATGAATGCGCAAGGCGCCCTTCTTCTACAGTTTGTTGCGCAGCAGCCAAAGCTTGTCCAATCACCTGCCCGCCAAAGACGCGTTGCCAACCGACTTGCGGGCTTTCACCTCGATAGAGGTTCTGCTCAATTTTCTCCAAGTCGAGAGTTTTAATCAGGGTTTCAACCGCTTTAGACATACGTTCTCCGGAAAATCAGGCACTGTTTCCATCTCAACGTAATGATTTTTAACCCTGAGACAACATGGCCGTTGAAGTTTTGCGTGATCTTTCTCACATCTGTTATAGATGATCCAGAAAGGCGATCCTTATGGCTGCACGAAACAACAAAATACCTGCTAAGACTGACATCCTTATTGCTGGTGGTGGGTATGTAGGACTTTCCTGCGCAACTGCAATTAAAGCTTCTGCTCCGCATTTGGACGTGCTCGTTGTGGATCCCGCCTCCGATGCGCAGGTGGAAAATGATGAACGCTCATCTGCAGTAGCTGCTGACGCCTCCCGCATGCTTGAAGCGCTGGGGCTGTGGAAAGGATTGGTTAAAAACGCTCAACCTATCAACGAAATGATCGTAACCGACAGTAAAGTCTCCGACATTACAAGACCGGTCTTTCTGACATTCGCAAACGAACAGGAAGGCGACGAACCCTTCGCGCATATGATCGAAAACCGCGAGCTTGTTAAAGCGCTCCGTAAAGAAGCCGATTCCCTGGGTGTCATTCGCATCGAACAGGAAAGTGTTTCAGATTTTGAAGAAACAGCCGCAAGCTGTGATGTAAACCTTGCTTCTGGCACCACAGTTTCCACACGATTACTTGTTGCTTGTGATGGGGTTCGCTCCCGATTGCGCGATAAAGCCGGCATTAAAACCGTTCACTGGCCGTATGACCAAAAAGCAATCGTTTGCACTGTCGAGCACGAACGTGACCATGGCGGAAAAGCAGAAGAGCATTTTTTACCTGCTGGACCGTTTGCAATTCTTCCATTGAAAGGTAATCGCTCTTCGCTTGTATGGACAGAAAGCACGCGTGATGCAGAAAAGCTTATCGAACAAGATGAACTTGTTTTTGAGATGGAACTTGAACAGCGCTTCGGCCACAAACTGGGTAAAATCTCTGTCGCAAGCAAAGTTCAAGCTTTTCCGCTAGGATTGCGTTTGGCGCGTGATTTTGTGAAAAGCCGTTTCGCCCTCGCAGGTGACGCGGCCCATGGCATTCACCCAATCGCCGGTCAGGGTTTGAATTTGGGTTTCAAAGATGCTGCTGCGCTTGCAGAAACCATCGTCAATGCAGACAGGCTGGGTCAGGATTTCGGAACTCTGGATGTGCTAGAGCAATATCAAGCGTGGCGACGCTTCGACACTGTTCGCATGGGTGTGACAACGGATGTGTTGAATAGACTATTCTCAAATGACAATGATTTTGTAAGAGGAATCAGGGATGTCGGCATGGGCATGGTGGACAGAATGCCTGGCCTCAAACGCTTCTTCATCAATCAAGCTGCAGGCGATAACCCGGCCTCGCCTAAATTGCTACGAGGCGAAGCGATCTGACCTCAGAGCTCTTCTTCCGAGAGTTCGCGTGCTTCAGACACGATCATAACCGGAATGCCATCGCGCACAGGAAACGCCAATTTTGCGGGCTTTGAAATAAGCTCCTGATTCTCCTCATCATACTCAAGCGTTGCACGTGTGAGTGGACACACAAGCATCTCAAGCAATTTTGGATCAGGTTTTGAAAGTGACATTCCTGCAAACACCGATTGGCGGATCTATTGCAGCGACGGTACTTCCTCGTTGCTGTTGCGTGCAAGATAAAATTCTGAAATCGCAACCAGCGTTTCCGCTCGTGTTTTAAGATCAGGCGACTCGAGCAAAGCTTGTTTTTCAGCGGGTTCAAACGGACTCATCATACAAAGCGCAGTGATAAGCGTGTCGGTCTCGGTCTTCTTGACCGTATCCCAATCCGCATCCATGCCGTTGGCCTGAAGATAATTACGAAACGCTGTCAGAACACCTTCGCGATCCACTTCATCGGTCTGTGTCATTTCCTCAAGATCAGACACATTCGCTTCATATTGCACTTGGCGATAAAGTTTGGTGGTCGAAATCTCTTCCAGCATCGTAAAGCGGCAAACGCCTGAAAGACTGATCAGCAGGCGACCATCACCCGATTCCTGGCATGCAGTAATGCGTCCAATGCAGCCGACCTTCGAAAGGGCCTGCTGGCCTTTATCATCCGGTTCAGCCTTAGGGTTGGGCTGAATCATACCAATGAGCTTATGGTTTTGCATTGCGTCCCCAATCATCTGGAGATATCGCGGCTCAAAAATGTTCAACGGCAAATGACCGCCTGGAAGCAGCAGTGCACCAGTTAACGGGAAAATCGGTAGAATTTCCGGAAAATCATTGGCATTCTTATACGAGACATTACCGGCCTGTATCACGTTCAGACTCACACTTCATCTAGTTGGCTCCCTGAGTGAGAAGTGTGTCAGTAACTCAAAATCTCAATACTTATGGTCAGAATGTCACAGTTTTGTGTGAATCAGCCCAAAATAAAGAGCAGTTTTATGAAAATAGCAGAGAAGAAAGGCGTCTACGTGCGGATATCGTGATTTCGTCAGTCAAACCCCAAGCTTCAAAAAATTGCAGTAATTGCGTTTTGGCAGCATCCTCGTTCCAACCGGGCTTTCGCTTGATAATCTCCAAAAGCGCATCCGCTGCTTCTTCCCTGAGACCTGCAGCATTCAAGGCAACAGCCAGATCGAGCCGGCACTGATGATCGTTCGGGTCAGCCTCAACCTTTGCCATCAATTCAGAATGGTCACCCAAACCTTCTGCTTGCTCTGCCAGTTCAATCGCTGAAATAAGCGAGGCAATTTCCGGCGCTTTCATCTCGGCTTCATCGAGGCTTGCAAGAAGGCCTTTGGCTCCTTCAAGGTTTCCCTCACCGATGTAGAGATTTCCAACCGCCGATAGAGCTTTAACGTTCTTGGGGTCAGCCATTAAAATCTGGCCGTAAAGATGACCAGCCTCACCGGTTGCGCCTTGTTCTTCCAGCATCGCTGCCTGCTCGAGCAACATATCAATTTGATTATCTTCGTCGTTTGGGCCGGCGACCTTTGCGATAAATTCTCGAATCTCGCCTTCAGGCTTTGCGCCCATAAACATGTCTGCCGGACGGCCCTTCACAAACGCAACCACCGCAGGAATGGACTGAATGCCCATTTGACCCGGGATTTGCGGGTGTTTGTCGATATCCATCTTAACAAGCTTCACTTTACCGCGGGTTGCCGCCACTGCTGCTTCAAGGGCAGGAGCAAGCTGTTTACAGGGACCACACCATGGCGCCCAGAAATCAACCAGAACAGGTCTTTCCTGAGACGCTTGAACCACTTCTGGAACAAACTCTTCAGTGGAAATATCTTTTACCGGTTCAGTTTGTTGCGGGTTTGCTGAAGCGCTTGCCGCATTCGGATCACCAAAAGAAACATTCGCGCTGTGTCCAGAACCACCGAATCCAAAGTCGTCATTACTCATTCTGCTTCTCCATCACCAGAAACCTGTATGATCTCAGGCGCATGATTTACATGTTCCAGAAAGCGAATCAAATCCTCTCTCGCAATCGTTGTCGTCGCTTCATTGATTAGCGGATGACAATTGATCAAATCATAACGCAGAAGCGGCTCGTCAATGATCACCTTTACCTTGCCATCCTTGTCATTCATCGGCGCAAATGCCGTGACCGACCCTGGCTTGACACCCAGCAGTTCCATGAGTGCTTCTGGCTTACCAAATGAAACGCGTCCAGACGCCCCAATTAATCCATGCACGTGATTAAGCTTAATCTGCGCCGTTCCTTCCGCTACAATCAGAAAGAAATTGCCCTTTTTATCCTTCAGGAACAGGTTTTTCGTATGACCGCCGGGGATATCCTGTTTGATTTTCGCAGACTCTTCCACGGTAAAAACCGCTTCATGATCATGCGTGGTTGTTTCGATGTTCAGGTCTGAAAGCAGGTCGAAAAGTTCTTGGCGTGTCGCGGGCATGTGGCTCTCCATTTCTCATTGCTTTATGCAGGTGACAGCGAAATTTTCAATAGATCAAAAAAATTTAGGAAACTTGTAAACCTTGTTACAGAAAAGCTATTGCAATTCAGGTTCTCTTGCGTCATAGAGACGGCTCGGAGCGTTTCGCGTAAGCGGGCGTAGCTCAGGGGTAGAGCGAAACCTTGCCAAGGTTTAGGTCGTGAGTTCGAATCTCATCGCCCGCTCCA
>CALLHT010000142.1 GCA_938009335.1 uncultured Rhizobiaceae group bacterium | reverse complement strand
ACGTGGCCCGCCTCTTCATTGCTAAACACCCATAGCTTCATGTCATCGCGATTGGCATAGTCTTCCGGGCGCACTTGCGCCGTTTCGGCAGCTTCTTTCTTGCTCGCAACACTCACAAACTCGCAACCATCGTAATGCACTTCAAAAGCACCCCGAACTGTATCAGCAGAGGCATAGGCCAGTTGCTCCAGATGCAACGGGATGGAAACGAGCATGCCTTGGGCAAAACGACCAACGCTCGGCATAAAGATCGGACGTTTTTTCAAGCCAGAGCGGGTGATGATCTCCGGAACATGTTTGTGTTGAAGGCCCATGGCATAGAGATGGAATGATGTATCGATATGCTGCTCGTGCGATGTGTCTTCCATTTGCGCGATCAGTTGTTTGCCGCCTCCGGTATATCCGGAAACCGCATTAATATTGACCATGCATTCCGGGCTCATCACGCCGCTTTTTACAAGCGGTTTTAAAAGCGCAATCGCACCGGTTGAATAGCAGCCGGGGTTACTGATCCGCTTCGCATTGCGGATGTTGTCCGCCTGCTTTTTGCTGAGTTCCGCAAAACCATACGCCCAGCCTTGCGTGGTTCTATGCGCGGTGGATGTATCAATGATCTTGCAATCGTCATTGCCACTGGCTTCAATCATGGAAACCGCTTCACGCGCCGCATCGTCTGGCAGGCACAAAATGGCGACATCACAGCTTGCTAACATCTCTTTACGTTTGGCATCATCGCGGCGATCTTCCATGACAAGCGACAACATTTCAATGTCATCGCGTCCTGCGAGCCGTTCCCGGATTTGCAAGCCAGTGGTTCCGTGTTCACCGTCGATAAAGAGCTTCGGTTTCATAATAAGTCCTGAAAATTTAGATAGTTACACTGATTACCAGAATCAGATTGATAAAGAGTTGAGAAAGCGTCAGAGCTTCATCGTTCTGCTTTTTTCTCCGCAACCAAGCCTACCATATAAGACGCAACCGTCGCGCCTGCAATCGCGGTAATTTCAGCATGGTCATAGGCTGGCGCTACTTCCACAACATCGGAACCTACAATGTTGAGGCTCGCTAGCTTGCGCAAAACGTTCAGCATCTTTGCAGAAGACGGGCCGCCAGATACGGGCGTGCCGGTTCCCGGCGCATAGGCTGGATCAAGGCAATCAATGTCAAAGGTTAGATAAACAGGGCCACTGCCAACTCGTGCTTTAATCTGGTTGGCAATCTCTTCCGTCGACATTTCTTCCACATCGTCGCCATAGATGATTTCAATGCCGTAGTCATCTGGCGCGTGCGTGCGGATGCCAACTTGGATCGATTTCTCAGGATCAATAATCCCATCGCGAACTGCGCGGGTGATGAAGGTGCCGTGATCAATTTCGGGAATGCCATCATCGCCGTCGTTTGTTTCCCAGGTATCTTGATGTGCATCAAACTGAATAAGAGCCAGCGGTCCATGCCGTTCTGCATGCGCTTTGAGAAGCGGCCAGGTCACATAATGGTCACCACCGAGCGACAGCAGATATGCGCCGGTATCCAAAATCTGAGATGCTTCTTTTTCAATCCGCTCCGGATTTTCCCAAACCCGGTTTGTGCTGACCGAGCAATCGCCATAATCAGCAACTGCTAGCTTATCGAAGGCTTCCAGATGAAAGGGGTAAATTGGGTCTGCGTCCATAATGGCTGAGGCTTTGCGAATGGCCGCAGGTCCAAACCGGGTACCCGGACGATTGGTTACGGAGGTATCGAGTGGAATACCCCAAACGACCATATCCGCGCCTTCAACGTCTTTCGTGTATTTGCGGCGCATGAAAGAAGTGACCCCGGAAAAAGTGGAGTCTTCACCAAAGCCATAAAGGCTATCGGCGGTGATTGCGTAATCTGAACTGTCTTTCTTGCCCATGGTTCGCTCTCAATGCGTCGCGTATGTCGTGGATTTCTATTGAAACTTTTTAAAGGCCGTACCAATCTATCAGCAATTAAGCAAGACTCTGACGAAACGCAGGAGGATGGCGTGGTTAATTCAGACACTCAAACAGTCTCTTTTACGGCAATGAAAGACGGCACGAAAGAAGATTACGAGCTACTGCATGAATTGGAGCAGCCCTATCTATCCATGACCGCTGACCGGATTATGCGTGAGATGCGAAATCAGGCGGATGATACGTTGTCTGGCTACAAGATCACACGCCTTCAGCATGGTCTGCAATCCGCAACCCGCGCTGAAAATGACGGAGCGGATATTGACTGGATTGTTGCAGCACTTCTGCATGATATTGGTGACGGGCTGGCGCCACAAAACCATGACCGGTTTGCTGCTGAGATATTACGCCCGTTTGTCCGCGATGAGGTTGCTTGGGTTGTTGAGCATCACGGGCTCTTCCAGATGCTCTATTACGCGCATCATTATGGGTGGGACCCTGAAGAACGGCAGAAATATAAAGACCATCCTTATTTCCAAACCTGCTCAGACTTTTGTGAACGTTGGGACCAGTCTTCTTTTGACCCCGACTACCCGATGAAAGACCTTGACCATTTCGAGCCTTTGGTGCGCGAGGTCTTCTCCAGAAAAGCATATGACCCTGCTGTGATGTGTGAA
>CALLHT010000141.1 GCA_938009335.1 uncultured Rhizobiaceae group bacterium | reverse complement strand
TCAGGAGAATTTGGATTGTTGTTCACAACCCGTGTCAACGATTCAATGTTGTTTTGTGAACCTTGAAGTGGATCAACAGCGACCGCTTTTTCAATCGGTGTTCCCGCAGAACAGCCAGCGAAAATAAGCACGGCCGTTACGGCTAAAGCTTGTTTCCATGTTGGTCTGTTTGTCATGTCCCCACGGTACCCCGATTGTGAATCGCTTGTATTATTACAGGCTAAGGGAAATATCCCAAAGAAAAAGGCGAGAATTTGATCATCCCCGCCTGCATCCATTCATCAAAAAGTTGTCAGAATAACGGCTTAGCGACCGTGGCGGCCAACGATTAGGCCTTCGCGTTGTGCTTTTTTGCGGGCCAGTTTACGGGTGCGGCGAATGGCTTCAGCCTTTTCACGAGCACGCTTTTCTGATGGTTTCTCATAGAAGTTCCGCAATTTCATTTCGCGGAAAACGCCTTCGCGTTGCAGTTTCTTTTTCAGTGCACGCAGCGCCTGATCAACATTGTTATCACGTACAAGTACTTGCAAGTTATCACATCCATCTTGATTTGGTTGAGAGGCAAAAGATAGCGGTCTCCGCTAGGCATGCCTGCTGATTGAGGATCGGATACCAAAGTGCTTGGTTGTTGTCCAGTCCTATTCGCCAGATTTTGGCGTAATCTGGGTAAAATGCCCCATTTTTCGCCCTTCACGAGCTTCTGCTTTGCCATAAAGGTGCAACATGGTTTGAGGCATGGCCAAAATTTCCGATGCCCGTTCCACATCATCGCCCAGAAGGTTCTGCATCACGCAGTCGCTGTGACGCTCAGGATTACCCAAGGGTTGTCCAGTAACAGCGCGGATATGTTGTTCGAATTGAGAGACGGTACAGGCGGCTTCAGTCCAATGACCGGAATTGTGAACCCTTGGCGCAAATTCATTAACCAATAATTGGCCATCTTCCATCAGGAAAAACTCAATTGCGAGAATGCCAACATAGTCCAATGCCCGCAAAACACGATCTGCAATCTCTTTGGCCGATTGTTGTGATAGAGAAGGTGCTTCTGCAGGGATTGTTGACGTAAACAAAATTCCATTTTTGTGAACGTTTTCTGCCAGATCGAATACCGATACCTCACCGGAAGGCGAACGCGCTGCAATAACTGAAACTTCGCGGATGAATGGCACGAAGCCCTCAAGGATGCATTCTGACTGTTCCGCCAGATTTGCCGCTTCGTCAATCGAAGCAGCGTCGTCTTGTGAGACCCGGATTTGTCCCTTGCCATCATATCCAAGGCGTCTGGTTTTAAGGATGCCGCGCCCGCCAAACTCATCCAAGGCTAGTGTTAAATCCTCTCGGGACTTGATGTCGCGAAAGGGTGCCGTCTGGATGCCATGATCATTAAAAAACGTCTTCTCAACCAATCGATCCTGACTAGTAGCGAGTGCATTTGAGCCGGGTCTGCACGGAAGGCGCGACTCCAATGCTTCAACGGCAGAGACATCCACATTCTCAAACTCGTAGGTAATGACGGAACAAAGCTCCGCCAATTGCTTCAAGGCTTCCGGGTCATCGTATTTTGCGACGACATGTTTGTCAGCAACTTCAAAAGCAGGAGAATTTTCTGCCGGGTCCAGGATTACGGTTTTGTATCCGATGCGCGCAGCTGCCATGGCAAGCATACGTCCCAATTGGCCGCCACCGATAATGCCGATGTGTGAACCTGCCTTAATGCTCATATTCAAGCCTCATCAACCGGATGATCTGCAACTGCTGCGGTTCTGCTGTCGCGAAGTGAGTCTAACCGATCTGCAAGTGCATCATCGCTTGTTGCCAGAATTGCGGCTGCCAATAAGCCTGCATTTGTAGCTCCTGCCTTGCCGATCGCCAATGTGCCAACAGGGATTCCGGCGGGCATCTGCACGATAGAAAGTAGGCTGTCATTGCCAGACAAAGCCGCAGACTGAACGGGAACCCCAAGAACTGGAATTGGGGTTAAAGAGGCTGTCATACCAGGCAAATGCGCAGCACCGCCGGCACCTGCAATAATCACCTTTATGCCGCGTCCCTTTGCAGCTTTTGCAAAATCATACATTCGATCCGGGGTGCGGTGGGCGGAAACAATCAAATTCTCATGCGGAATTTCAAGGTCGTCCAAAATCTCAGATGCATGTTTCATGGTCTCCCAGTCGGACTGGCTGCCCATAATGACAGAAACCTTGATTGGATCATCCCCCATGAAACTATTCTCCAGATGGTATTTATTTCAGAAAAACGATGTTTTTAGCAGAAAGTGTGCGGATTTCAATTGTTTGATTCAGGAGCAGCGATGTTCTGAATAACGGTTTGTTAATAACTCTATCGTGCGAGATTAGACAAACCGGTTTTTTGGTGCCAAACTCCATAAAGCAGGGAGCAAGGCCCGATTCTTCGGGTCCCGGTTTGAAACACAAACAGGAGTTTAGCGAATGGCTGTTCAATCCCATATTGAATCTTTGAAGATGCGTCATCAGGAGCTTGAAACACGGCTTGATGAAATGATGTCTATGGCGAGCATTGATGAAGTTAATGTTGCCGATATTAAGCGCAAGAAACTGCAAATCAAAGATCGGATTGAACACTTACAGCAGAAGCGAGATTTTAATTAACGCTTTTTGAAGGCATTAAAGCTTCATATTGTAATTCGCTGAACAATGGCGCATGGATGCTCACGCCTTGATGTAACGGAGCATACTTAAGCATGACCGAGCTAAATCGTTGTCGTTTGATGTTGGCTGCTTCACCGCAATCAGCAACACCGGACTTGGTAAATGCGGTTGCTACTGCAGGTGATGTCGCCAGCGTTATTCTGTACACTCATGATGAAGGGTCACCAGCCTTTGAGGCATTCTGCGAGGCGATTGTGCCTGAGCTTCAAGCTCATGACATTGCTGTTTTGATTGCTGACGATAGTCAAATTGCTGGGCGCACGGGCGCAGATGGGTATTTTCTCGAACGCGAGAGGAGCAATTTGAACGATGCACTTGCCCGTTTTTCGCCACAGAAAATTGTAGGGTGTGGTGGCATGTTAGATCGTGATCAAGCTCTCAAATTGGGCGAAACCGGAATAGACTTTATTATGTTTGGCAAACTTGGCCGCGATACGCGCGCTGAGCCGCATCGCAA
>CALLHT010000140.1 GCA_938009335.1 uncultured Rhizobiaceae group bacterium | reverse complement strand
AGTGCATTACGATGGTTGCGAGTTTGTGAGTGTTGCGAGCAAGAAAGAAGCTGCCGAAACGGCGCAAGTGCGCCCGGAAGACTATGCCAATCGCGATGACATGAAGCTATGGGTGTTTAGCAATGAAGAGGCGGGCCACGTTAATTTGGTGGCTCAACTGGATAACCTTGGCAAAGGTGCTTCTGGCGCAGCCGTTCAGAACCTGAACTTGGCGCTAGGATTAGCGTAAACGATCAGATCAGGCGTAGGCACCTTTTGTGCCGCGCCAATGCGCTACCGCAAACCCGAGAAGCACAACTGCCCCACCCTGATGAACCAAGCCCCAGAACAAAGGGACTTGCAGTACGAGCGTAATCACACCGATCATCGCTTGTGCAATACCAAATGCCATCAATACAACAGTTCGACGCTTGTGCGTATCACCGCTTTCTGAACCGTACGCAGCAATCATCTGCCAAAGGATCAAAATCAGCACGAGATAGGCGCTTATTCGGTGAATGAACTGAACCGTTTTCGGGTTTTCAAACGCATTGATCCAAGCCGGTGTTTGTATCCAGAGATCGGCGGGAATAATTGCACCATCCATCGTAGGCCAATCGTTGAATGACAGTCCCGCATCCAGCCCTGCCACCAGTGCACCTAAGAAAATCTGAATAACAATCGCCACGAATACGATCAGCGAGAACGTTTTGACGTTGGATGTTACCGGTTCGTCGCTATGTGGAGCCAAACCGCGCGCCAGCCACATGGCATAGGCAAAGATGAGACAGGCAAGCGTCAGGTGCGTTGCAAGGCGGTACTGACTAACGTCGACGCGTTCCACGAGTCCGGACTTCACCATCCACCAACCGATAAAGCCTTGCAGCCCGCCAAGAGCAAACAACAGTAGCAGGCGCGGTTTCATGAACGATTCCAGCCGCCCGGTCGCCCAGAAAAATGCCAGAGGAATAGCCACAAACAGACCGATCAAACGCCCAAGGAACCGATGCCCCCACTCCCACCAGTAAATGAACTGAAAGTCGGACATGCTCATGCCCTTGTTGATCTGCTGGTACTCAGGAATTTGACGATACTTTTCGAGTGCGATTTCCCAATCTGCCGCATTCAATGGTGGAATTGCGCCCAATAGCGGCTTCCATTCTGTGATGGAGAGGCCGGAATCGGTCAGTCGCGTCGCTCCACCCACAATCACCATGATGAAAATCAGAAGACAAACCGCATAAAGCCATGTTCTTACCATGGCACGGTTTTGATCTCGAATATTGGTTGGCATAGTCAATGTTGCAGCGGTCATATCATCCCCTTGTCTACAGAGGTGAAATGGCATTGTGCATGGGTTTTCTCAAGCCCCCTGCTCCGTGACAAGCCGTCGCTTCAAACGGCATTGATTTACCCGTCAAAGAGCGTATGTAAGCCTCATGCCAGTAAGACTTAAAAAACTCATCGGTTCCGTGCTCATTATCGCGATTGCGTTCATCTATGCACTTGTTGCCACCACAATCGCTGCATCCAAGCTTGCGGACGCAAGTGGCGTTGTTCACCTCATATATTTTCTGGTAACAGGGCTATTTTGGGTAGTTCCGGCAATGTTTATTATCAGCTGGATGACGCGGCCACCCAAATCGGAACAAGCTTCGGGAAAATGATCCTTAAGCGACGTCGAGCTTCCGGCCTTTATTTTTGAGCCGTGTTGGCACACCGGAAAGAAGCGTGTTCATATATTTCATACTCTGATGATGGCCGTTAATGGAAACCCGAGGAAGCGCGTGTAAATGTTCTGAGTTCTCAGGATACAAGACACCGTGGCGGGTGGTGACAGCCGTTTTAAACCCAAGTCTTTTAGCCATCTGGAATTCACGCAGTCCAGCAGCCTGAATGTATCCATAGGGATAGGCCAGGTGTTCAATTGGTTCGCCTAACTCTTTTTCCAACACCTTTTTACTTTCTTCCAGTTCCCATTCGAGGGTCTTGGCATCCAATTTTGATAGGACGAAGTGGCACATAGTATGCGCGCCAATTGTACAAAGCGGGTCTTGGTTCAATTCTTTAATGGCGGCTATAGTGGCAACATTCTTCTTCAAATGAGCAATATCATCATGCCCGGCAATCTTTGAGAGCTTTCTGACAATCTCTCTCGCAGTCTTTTCCTCGGTTTCAAGAAATAGGGTCCTCATCAATTCCTTGTACGCCTTATGCTTCAGCTCGGGCTTGTAGGTATCGAAATGACGCATTCCCTCCGGAAGCTCAATATTCAAATTGGCCATTAAGCGCACACAAATTTCGACATCTTCCCACCAGATTGTGCTTTTGCCATCCGCCATGTTCGGGGCCACATAAATCGTGTACGGGACATTGTGTTTCCGGAAAATCGGCACTGCATTATCGATGTTATCGATATAACCATCATCCAGCGTCACGGCCAGAAACGGCTTGCGCCCGGTGGGTTTTTCACCCGTCAAGCGCGCATGGGCCTCATCGATTGATACAAACTCATAGTGCGGGGCCAAATCAGAAAACAGAGTGTCCAGAAAATCAGGAGCAACGCTCAAATGATAATTTGGACTAAATTCGGTCAATTCCTCATCACGCACATGATGAAGCATTAAGATCGAGCCCATGCCCCCACACAGGGGATTCAAGGCAGCTTGCAAGCCAGAATAATAAAGGGCATTTAATACTACCTTGCGTGCTAGCATTAAAGGAGCTCCGGTAAACAAAAACTATAGAATTCTCTTAACACACGGTTTGTTTAGAAAGTCTTGATACGATCCGCTCTGATTTTAAAAACGCCCGAGATTTTCACAGAATGACAAATCTGCAAGATTTGAGAATAACTGCGCATTCAAAGCCGGGTGACGTAGAAACTGCGTGGCGCGTCCTGCAGAAAATGGGCACCAGTTGCATTTATCAAGATTTTGACTGGGTAGGCATTGCCTACCGCACTTTGGAAAAACACCATAAACCGCTCATTTTGTTGGGTGAAGCGGCTAATGTGCCGCAATTCATCATACCATTGATCGTTGTCGACGGGTTCATGAAAACCGTCCGTTGGCCTGGAAACACACATGCAAACATTTGCAGTGGGATTTTTTCGCCAGAGTATTTGAAAGCCAGTACTGCACACGATACCGACAAAATCATTTCTGCAATTCGCAAAGAAGTCTCCGGCATTGGAATGTTGCGGTTGGGCAATCAATTGCCCACTTTAGCAGG
>CALLHT010000139.1 GCA_938009335.1 uncultured Rhizobiaceae group bacterium | reverse complement strand
TCGTCATCAAGAACGAAAAATGTGCCTTTTGGAGATAGAGACGGCAGACCCTCTTCAGTCACCGTCGCGACGAATCCCAATGGAAAGTTTTTGATCAATTGCTTCGCAAAATCGTTCAATGGCATCTTTTATCCCTTAGTTGTCCGGATGATCCGGCACTGGCCCCATGGGGACGATGTCATATTTGGCATTAAGCGCCGCCATCTTCGCTTCATCTGCAAAGTCTGCGTCAGTCATTTTTGCCATTTCCGCCAGAAAACCATCGAACCCGGCAGGTTGATAGATCATCAGCATCTTTGCTGGCTTATCATTCGCAACCTTACAGGCATGCGGAACGCCGGGGGGGACATGCAATGTTGTACCGGCGGTTGTTTTGATCCATTCACCATCGACATAGAAGTCGATTACGCCATCGAGAATGTAAAAGGTTTCGGCATGGGTGTCATGCTTGTGCAATCCCAAGGCAAAGCTTGCCTTGAGATTATCTTCCATGAGCGTGTAGGCGCCATTGGTATGCTGGGAGCCAACCTTAACGAATGTATGGTCGTTCTCCCAATCATAGTTTGGCCCTTCACCGGGCGCGAGATAGAGGGTTTCTCCGGTCACGCACGGATCCGTTCGTTAGCTGGATCCCACAATGGTTGGTCTTCCTGAACGGTTGCTTTGTAGCGCTCTCCGTAGATTTCCACCTCAAGTTCTGTGCCCGGTTCTGCCAAGTCAGCGCGAACCATACCCAGTGCAATTGAAGCGTTGACGCGGTAGCCCCATGCGCCAGAAGTTGTTTCTCCAACAACATCACCATCTTTCCAAATGGTAGACATGTACGGTGCATCATAGTCACCTGCATCTACGATCAGAGTGACAAAGCCTTTCTTGCGGCCTTGTTGCTTCTCGTTTTGCAGCGCTTGTTTGCCCGGGAAATCTTGGGGCTTATCGAACTTGATGAAGCGCTCCATGCCACCTTCAAGAAGGGTGTAATCTGTTGAAAGATCGCCCTTCCAAGCACGGTAGCCTTTCTCGATGCGCAGTGAGTTCAATGCGTACATGCCGAATGGTGTAGCACCCGCTTCCAGCAATGCGCTGTAGATCTTAGGCATATCAGCATTGGCGGCGTGTACTTCCCAACCCAGTTCACCCGCAAATGAAACGCGCGCCAGGAATGCACGATTTTCTGCAACGGATGCGACCTGGTGGGTCAACCAACCGAGAGAGAAATCAGCGTCTTCTGTGATGCTCGAAAGTATGTCGCGGGACTTAGGACCTGTCACAATCAGGGTGGAGAACTCTGTTGTGTGGTCAGAAAGCGCGATGCTGCCATCTTCAGGAAGTCCGTTACGCAACACTTCGAAATCGTGCCACTGTGCGCCTGCTGCCGTAATCAGCGTGAAGTGATCCTCATCATGACGGATAAGAGACATCTCGGTTAGGATGCGACCACGGTTATCAGGGAAATAGCCAAGGTTCATGCGACCTACCTTTGGCAGAGCACCGGCAATCATGCCGCGAAGCCATTCAGCTGCACCTTCACCTTTTAGAGTGAAGCGAGAGAAACCTGGAAGATCAAGAACGCCACAGCCATCGCGAACAGCTTCAGCTTCTTCCTTGACGCGTTGCTCCCATGGACCAGAACGAGCCCAAGTTTGGGTTGATTCTTCTGAAGTGTCGTCACCGTCTTTCGCAAACCAGTTGGCGCGTTCCCAACCGTTGTAAGCGCCCATGACACCACCTTGTTCGCGGATCATGGCATCAATTGGTGAAAGCTTCTTGTCGCGACCCGCTGGCCATTCGTGATGTGGGAAGTGCATCGCATATTCGTGGCCATAAGTTTCCAGCGCTTTAGATAGGCAGTAGTCATGATCGCAGTAATCTGTGTAACGGCGAGGATCGACTGCCCACATGTCCCATTCAGTTTCGCCTTCGGTGATCCATTCGGCAAGCACCTTACCAGCGCCACCACCTTGTGCGATGCCGAACGTAAATGAATGAGCTTCAAATGCGTTTCTAACACCTGGCATTGGGCCGATGAGTGGCAGGCCATCTGGTGCGTAAGGGATTGGGCCATTGATCACACGACCAACGCCTTGAGAGCCGAGAATTGGAACCCGAGCCATGGCATCTTCAATGTACCACTCAAGGCGGTCTAGATCGTCGGGGTAAAGCTGGAATGAGAAGTCATCCGGCATCGGGTCTTCTGGTGTTACCCAATGGGCCTTACAATTGCGCTCGTAAGGGCCGAGGTTCAGGCCGTTCTTATCTTGACGCAGGTAGTATGATGTATCCACATCGCGGATCATCGGCATTTTGTGACCTTGTTCCTTGGTCCATGCTTCAAGTTCTGGAATTTCCTCAGTCAAGAAATATTGGTGGCTCATCACAACCATTGGAACGGTGCGGCCGCCGTAAGGCTTGAACCATTCACCGACGCGTTGAGCGTAGTAGCCCGCTGCGTTCACCACATACTCACAGCGGATATCGCCTTTGTCTGTGTGAACAATCCATTCGTCACCGTCTTTGGAAACGCCGGTCGCCGGGCACATGCGAATAATTTTCTGACCCATTTCACGTGCGCCCTTTGCGAGTGCTTGGGTTAGCTGAGCCGGATCAATGTCGCCGTCGAGTGGATCCCACATGCCGCCTTCAAGATCATGAGTCTCCATGAATGGATTCATGTCTTTAAGTTGCTGCGGTGTGCAGATATCGATCTCAAGACCTTGATAGCGGCCCATGCCAGCAACACGTTCAAACTCCTGCATGCGCTCTTTTGAGTGCGCAAGGCGGATTGACCCGGTCACCGCGTAGTTCATTGGATAGTCAACTTCGTCAGCAAGACCACGGTATAGTTCAAGTCCGTAGCGCTGCATGTTCATGATCGCCCATGAAGAAGAGAAGTTCGGGCAGTTACCAGCAGCGTGCCATGTGGAGCCTGCGGTCAGTTCGTTTTTCTCAAGCAATACGCAGTC
The DNA here is from genome assembly GCA_938009335.1 of uncultured Rhizobiaceae group bacterium. Classification (GTDB taxonomy): domain Bacteria; phylum Pseudomonadota; class Alphaproteobacteria; order Rhizobiales; family Rhizobiaceae; genus JAALLB01. The sequence goes on along the minus strand of CALLHT010000139.1, from coordinate 2,834 downwards.
GGTCCAACCTGCTTTTCCCAGATGATAAAGACCGGATACGCCGACGACGCCGCCCCCGATAATAACGACACGTGCCGTGGATGGAATTTCAGCCATTTCTTCTTCCTTGTTCTTTTTAGTAGACAGGTGGGGAGACCACCCAAATTACGATTGTTGGTTTGTCTGTTGTATTACGCCAGCGATAGGCCTCGCCCGAAAAGCGGAAAGAATCTCCCGCGTTCAACGTGTGCCATTCGCCATCTAATTCAAGTTCCAGTGTGCCGGAAATAATATATCCCGCTTCCTCAGTATCACGTTGCTGCGCTTCATTGAGGGTTGCGCCTGGTGCGAATTCTGAATGGATAATTTCGAAGGAGCCGCCGAGATCTGGAGAAAGAAGCTCTTCGAGTAAGCCTTCTTCTGGATTTCCAAGCTTGCGGCGGTGATCTGCACGAACGATATGGCGATATCCTGTTTCTGACCCAGGGTTGCCACCAAAGAAAAAGCTTAAAGGTACATCGAAAAGTCGCGCGATGTTTCTAAGATCAGAGATTGAAGGTTCTGAAAGACCCCGTTCGATTTGGCTCACAAATCCCACTGAACGGTCAATCGTTTCTGCAAAATCAACCAACGTCATAGACCGTGACTTCCGCAGGGCACGAATGTCATTGCCCACAGAGTGTATGTTCTCTGCCGACGCATACAGATTTTCTGCAGCGATAACGCCCATGAAACCTCCAACCATTTTTTTCTTGTTCTCTTAAGTTTCATGGAATATCAGCCTCATGAAAAAATCAAGCCGAATTTCACGAAACATGATGTCGTAATTAACCCAATTTCACATCTTTTTGGGTCCAGAAGTCCCGTTGCCTTGCAATGAACGCGCTTCTGTCTCAAAAACGCGCAAAGGAGAGTGGAGCGATGGACGCGTTAGCGTTGACAACAGAGATGTCTGTTGTCTTGGGACTGTTGGGGTTCACTGTTTTTCTGTTTGTTTCTGAAGTCGTGCGCGTTGATCTCGCCGCGATTCTAGTCATGCTCATTCTTGGCTTGCTCACCTTTGTACCGGGTCTAGAAGGCCTTGCCAATATCAACAATCTGTTTGACGGGTTTGCATCTAATGCAGTGATTTCCATCATTGCTGTTATGATCATTGGTGCAGGTCTGGATAAGACTGGCGTTATGAGTCGGGTTGCCGCGATTATTCTGAAGTATGCGGGTAATACAGAGCGTCGGCTGGTTGCGATCATTTCAGGCACAGTCGGCATCATTTCTTCGTTTATGCAAAATGTGGGTGCGGCCGCTCTGTTTCTACCTGTCGTATCAAGAATATCGCTGCGGACAGAATTGCCGCTCTCCCGATTACTTATGCCCATGGGCTTCTGTGCGATCATGGGTGGCACGATGACGATGGTAGGGTCTTCGCCGCTAATCCTGCTGAATGACTTAATCGTTGCGGCCAATCGTGATTTACCCGCAGACGCTCAAATGAAGACCTTTGAGCTATTTGATGTCACGCCCATTGGGATAGCCTTGGTAACCACAGGCATTTTGTACTTTGTCCTGTTCGGGAAATGGGTGCTGCCAAAGGCGCGTGAGGACGGTCAGGGCGCGCGCAGTCAGACACTGAAGAGCTATCTCAAGCGCATGTATGAGATTGAAGCGGATGTGTTTGAGGTGATTGTTCCTGAAGGTCACCCTTGCGAAGGTCAGACGTTTGACGATCTGATGCAGCGCGACCACGTTTATGTCATCGGTTCTTTCTATAAAGGGCAACGTTGGTTCGCGCCCGTTATCCAGACCGAGATCACCACGCCTTGTCGCTTGGCCATTCTGGGTCGAAAAGAAGATGTTCTGGAAATGGCGAAGGTTGAGGGGTTTGGCGTTCGCAAATCTTTGGAAGTGTTCGCCGAGGACTATGCGCCCACAAAGTCTGGTGTGGCTGAAGTGGTTATTCCGCCTGATTCAGAGTTGATCGGCAAATGTGCGCATGATGTGGTGTTCCGAAAGCGCTATGGTGCGAGCTTGTTAGGTATTCACCGGTATGGTGAGACGCTGTCTTATGTGGAGACAGAAGATCATGTCTCCACACCTGTGGGTGAGGTTCCTTTCCATCAGGGCGATACGCTTGCCATTCACTGTACGTGGGAGGCGCTAACACGAATTTCCCGCGATCGCGATTTTGTTGTGGTGACGTCTGATTTCCCGCGGGATGAATTGCGCCCGTCTAAAGTGTGGTGGGCTATGTTCTTCTTTGCGATTGCGTTGGGCATGATCCTGTTTACGGATATTTTGCTATCGCTTTGCTTGCTGGTCGGTGCCATCGGAATGGTAGTGACCAAGGTTTTGGATATTGATGAAGCCTACCGAGCGGTCAGTTGGAGTACAGTCTTTCTTCTTGCCAGCCTCATTCCGTTGGGTTTGGCTGTTCAAACGACAGGAACAGCAGAATGGATTGCCCAGCAAATTCTGAGCGTGTTGGACGGGTGGCCAGTTTGGTCGCTTCAAGTTGGGGTTGCCATACTTGCGACCATCTTCACGCTCATCATGTCGAACGTGGGTGCAACTGTGCTTCTTGTCCCATTGGCGGTTTCTATCGCGATCGCCGCGGGCGGTGATCCGGCAATCTTTGCGATGACTGTGGCGATCTCGACATCTAACTCATTCCTGATACCGACTCACCAGGTAAATGCGCTTATCATGGGGCCGGCGGGCTATAAGGTCACCGACTTCATGAAAACCGGTGGCATGATGACGGTTCTGTTTCTGATTGTCTCAATGACGATGATGAACTGGGTGTTTTAGGCGTTTATTTTTTATTTGCTTTAAGCGCTTAATGTTGCGGAATGCTAAAG
>CALLHT010000138.1 GCA_938009335.1 uncultured Rhizobiaceae group bacterium | reverse complement strand
GGGTGCTGAAACCAAAATCGGTCCGGATCAGGAAATCCTTCTGCGTGGACCGCATGTCTTTAAAGGGTATTGGAACCAGCCGGAGAAAACCGCGGAAACCATCACAGAGGATGGATGGTTGCGCACTGGCGACATTGGCAGTGTCGATAATCAGGGTTTCTTCAAGATTACGGGCCGCATCAAAGACATCATCATCACCGCTGGCGGCAAGAATATCACGCCTGCCGAGATCGAGAGCGCGATGAAGTTCTCTACCTATATCTCGGATGCGGTGGTTATCGGCGACAAACGCAAATACCTTACCTGTCTGATCATGATTGATCAGGAGAATGTTGAGAAATTTGCGCAAGACAACCGCGTGCCGTTTTCCAATTTTGCCTCCCTTTGTGCCGCACCTGAAGTTGTGGAGTTAATTGGCAAAGAAGTGGCTAACGTCAACAAGCAATTCGCGCGCGTTGAACAGATCAAAGACTTCCGCCTGATCGATGTTCTTCTGACAGCGGAAGACGATGAACTTACCCCAACCATGAAGCTGAAACGTAGCTTTGTTGAAGAGAAACATAAGGGTCTGATCGATTCAATGTATTGATCATTTCCAAAAACATGAGAATAATGAATCAACCAGCCTGTGGGAGCAGGCAATAAGGAGGAGAAACATGAAGAAACTTTTACTCGCGACAGCGACAGCGATTACACTGGCAATGTCGCCGGCACAGGCTGATACAACGCAAGGCGTCTCGGACACCGAAGTTGTGATCGGTGGTCACCACGACCTGTCCGGCATTTTTGCTGCGTTCTCTGTACCTGCTGTAACTGCAGCCAATCTGTACTTTGAAGAAATCAATGCTGCCGGTGGCGTGCATGGTCGCAAGATCCGCTACATCACAGAAGATCATGGCTATCAGGCACCAAAGGCAGTTCAGGCGGTTAACAAGCTAATCAACCGCGACAAAGTTTTCGCGATGTTGCTTTCACTCGGTACGCCGATGAACATTGCAGCCTTTAAACTGCAAGAGCCAAAAGGCATTCCGAACGTTTCTCCGCTCACAGCGGCACGTCAGATGGTAGAGGCACCAATTGATAATCGCTATGCGGGTACAGCGTCTTACTATGATCAGATGTACAAAGGTGTTCCATGGATGAAAGCCAACCACGGCTCATCTGTTGTCTGTGCGATGTACATTCCTTCTGACTTTGGTAAGGAAATTCAAGCTGGTGCAAAAGATGCAGCTGAGAAAGAAGGCATGAAGTGGGGTGCAGAATCCACTCACAAGCCGGATGAAACAGACTTCACAGGCGCGCTTGGTAAAATGAGAGAAGCAGGTTGTGACCTTGTTACGACTGCTCTTGGTGTGCGCCAAACGATTACACTTCTAGGCACAGCTAAAAAGATGGGCCTTGAAGGCATGAACTTCATGGGCGCCTCTGCTTCGTTCCACACCGCGATTGCAAAAGTTCCTGGTGGCATCACTGAAGGCTATTTTGCGGGGTCAGGTTGGCAAGACCTTGAAGCACGTGTGAGCGATCCTGAAGTGGGTGCTTGGGTTAAGAAGTACATCGAGAAAACGGGCGAGAAGTTCCCGGGCACAGGCGCTCTTCTTGGCCGCAGTGCTGCGGAACTATTCGTAAAAGCGCTAGAAGGTGCCGGTCAAGACCTTACGCACGCAAGCTTCCGCGCATCAATGGAAAGTCTTGAATTTGACGACAAGATTGCTGGAACCAAAGTGAAAATGGGCCCTGGCGATCACGTAGCTGCAGATGAAGTCTTTATCTCGCAAATTCAGGGTGGTTCCTGGAAAACACTTGTTGAGTTGAAGTAAACTCAGCTCCTTGGAGGAGGAACGACCGGCGCTTAAGAGCGCCGGTTTTTTTATGCCTGTTTCATAGCAACAAGCGTTTCATCGAGCGAACGTCGTGCGCCGGTCTGCAAATATTCCATTGCCTTTAATGCCGCTTCGTGTGCCTCAACGCTTGAGCCAGCGACACAGTCTTCCACTACCCTGCAAAAATAGTCATTCTGATGCGCATCAACAAACGTGTAATGCACACACACATCGGTCAATCCACCGCACAATAGAAGCGTATCGACTTTGAGGCCTTTGAGCAGAATTTCGAAATCCGTTCCAAAAAAGGCAGAATACCGGCGCTTGCGCACATGAAAATCGCTCGGACGTACATCCATTTCTTTAACAGCCAAATCCGTTCTCGGATCATTTTCGAGGCAATGAACATCTTCTTCACCATCCAGCTCACGACCGAAATCGATCTGACTTGGATGGTGAACTTCCTGAATGAAAATGACCGGGATATCATTCGCCCGCGCCTGATCAATCAATTTGCGGCATTCCAACATCCGTTCTTTATATCCCGCCATGTTGGGAATCGAACGTTCTTCACTGTCATCGATGAATGTGGACGCCTGAATATCAATGACAATTAACGCCGCGCGCCCTTCAATGAGTTTTCGTGCTTGGTTTTCTGACATCGGTTTGGCTCACACTTTCCGCATTAAATAATATGCACCCGGAGAAATACCTTTTCGCACATTCGCCTGTGTCGCAGGCATCAGAATATAAATGCCCTTTTCATCTGGAACGCGATATTCGTGATTGTCGTCATGCGCGATAAGTTCGTTTGGCGACAGTTTGTCGAAGCTCGCATATTCACGTGACAGGGTAAAACTCTCTGCATCGCGAACCTGCACGTGTTCAAAGACCTCAAAAGACGGTCGCTTTTTCTGCTTTAAAGGCTCTTTCAGCGTGATCAACTCGTAATGAGATAGAACCGACAACACGACCTGCTCTGCAATATTCACCGCTTTCGTTGAATAGTGTTCCCCTGTCTCGACAACCAACGAGGGCACTCCCTGCCCGATCATCCACTCGATCAACGTTCCTTTTACAATGCCCTTGAAGCCGGAAATGGGTACAACCGGAACCATATCAGCCAGATGCTGCGCCTCTTCAAAACAGACCGAAAAAGCGTGCTTCATTTCCGAGCTAGTCGAATGAAAATCAATGATCTGGTCCAGCTTCAGGCCGGGCATCACACTTGCTAGATATTGCGCACGGGCAAGGTCATCCTTCGCATTTGCCTTTGCCAATTGCTTGTCGGTGAACATGCGGTTCATGTCCGATTTTACAAAACGTCGATCCAGAAGTGCGGCCTCCTGATTACCATCGATCAACAGAAGCGATCCACGTTCAATCTCGTAGTCTTTTAAAACGCGATGTACTGCTTTGCGGCCACAGAGTTCATTGCCATGCACGTTACAGACAAAGCCAATGCGCGGCCCTTTAATGCCTGTTTTGATTTCAACGATGCCCTGACCACGTGTGACATACTTCATGACATTCTCCTATAATGGCCAGAACACTAAGATTGCAGGAACGGCCGCGCCAATAACGATAAACTCTAACGGCAGACCCATTTTCCAATAATCCCCGAATGCGTAGCCACCCGGCCCCATGATGAGCGTGTTGTTCTTATGACCAATCGGGGTAAGGAACGCACATGATGCGGCAATCGCCACAGCCATCAGGAACGGATCAGAATTCACACCCAAACGGTTTGCAATATCGACCGCAATCGGCGCACCGATTACAGCAGTCGCCGTATTGTTCAGCACATCAGATAAGGTCATGACCACAACCATCAGGATGGACAGCACCACCCAAGGCGCATATCCATCGGTTACCGCTACAATCTGTTGTGCAATGAGTGCCGTACCGCCGGAATTTTCGAGCGCGGTTCCAAGTGGGATCATTGACCCCAACAAGACAATCACCGGCCATTCGACATAATCATATACGTTTCGGATCGGTACGAGATCCAGCAATACGTATAGCGCAACCACTATTGCGAGCGCGACCGCAAGATACAAAAACCCGAAACTGGCAAGCGCGATTGCTCCGGCAAAAATGCCAGCAGCCAGCCAGGCACGACGGTGTTGCGTAACCTGAAGTCCGCGTTCTGCAAGGGGCATGGCATGGAGCCAGGTAATCGTATCGTCCAGATTTTCCTGCGGACCGATCAGAAGCAGCACATCGCCAACGCGGATTTTTTCGTGTCGCACACGCTTTGAGAACCGTCGTCCTTTCCGCGCAATCCCCAGCAACGCGACACCACGGCGAGCGCGCAAACGCAAATCAATGGCAGCGTATCCGACAATACGGGTTTCAGGCGTTACCAGAATTTCGGTGAGTTGAAGATCGCCAATCGCCTTTTCATTAGTGGTTTTCTCGCCGAAGAATTCAAGCGAATAGACACCCCGAAAACGGTCAATGTCTTCTGCGGTTGCCTCAACCAGCAACATGTCTTTGGGTTTCAATTCCAAACTTGCGCTAAATCCTCGCAGACGCCGATTGTTTCGCACCACGCCCAAAATTGCCAAATCATGCTCGTCGCCATCCGGATATAGGTCTTTGACCTGCATGCCAACAGCTTTTGATTTTTCCGGTATAACAAGCTCAGCGATATAATCTTCAAGATCAAGCGGGCTTGATTTCTCATCAACCTTATCCTGACTGCCCGGAACCAGACGCCAACCAAACAGCGCTACAAAAGCGATCCCCACGCCCGCGCAAATCAAACCAACGGGCGCAAAATCAAACATCTGGAACGGAGCGCCTGCTGAGGTTTCACGATACTGCGCGATGATGATGTTTGGCGGGGTTCCAATAAGTGTGACCAAGCCGCCCAGAATGGTGGCAAAAGAAAGAGGCATCAGCGTCGCACGAATGCTACGCCCTGCTTTCTTTGCAGCTTGAATATCCACCGGCATCAGGAGTGCAAGCGCTGCGACATTATTCATGAAGGCTGAGAGTATGGCGCCAGTTGATGCCATGATGGATATATGTGCCCCAACACCACGGCCCGTATCAATCACCGAACGCGTGATAATATCGATCGTGCCGGAATTTTGCAGCCCGCGTGATACGATCAACACCAACGCTACGATGATGGTAGCAGGATGCCCGAAACCTGAAAATGCATCCTCTGTCGGCACAGCGCCGAGGACAAGAGCTATCAAAAGCGCACAGAAGGCCACGATGTCATATCGCCACCTACCCCAAAGCAGCATGGCAAACACGCCGGCAAATAGGGCAAACAGTATGTTCTGGTCAGAAAGCATTAACGGCTCCGATTCTATCAGCCTTTGATTATAAAGGACGGGCTTTTCAGAAGTAAGACTATTGTGACTCTGCCAACCCAGCCAGCATTTGATCAATGAAACGGATGAGTTCCGGTTCCAACTCATCATGCCCGAGCCCTATATATCTTCGCTGCAGGCTAAACGCGACAATGCCATGCACCGCAGCAAAAAGCGTACGCGCGCGGGTCATCGCTTCTTCTTCAGGCAAATGCGGACTGAGCTGGCTGACAGGCACTCTGATGAAGTTGATGAGGAACGCTTGCTCTTTCTCATGCCATTCCGGCACATCTGAGGTCATATCTGCATATTCAAACAATGCATTCCAAAGCCGGAAATTTTCTTGCGCAAATTTGACATAGCCCCGCGCCAAAGCTTTCAAAATATCTACCGGGTCTTCTAAACTCATCACGTCCTGACGCAGTGCTTCGCCTAATGCGCGCAGTGTTTGGCTGTTCACATGAACGATCAAATCATCAAGATCTTTAAAGGCCGTATAAAGACTGCCCAAAGCACAGCCTGCAATCCCAGTGACATTTCTGGCGTTTAGCGCCCGCACGCCCTCTTCTTCCATGATGCCTGTAGCTGCCTTCATCAGGCTTGCTTTTAACTCTTCGCGTTTGGCTTCTCGTTTACCAACCATTAACCATCAATCCTCGATTTTGAACATTGTTCAAAATAATACTTGAACGCCGTTCATTTTTCTGTATATTGCACTTCATGAACGTCGTTCATAACAGGAGAGAAACAAATGTTCAAATCAATGTTTGCACTTATTAGAGGAACCTCACACGAAGCTGCCCAAGGTGTGGTTGACCGCAATGCAATGGTCATCCTTCGCCAACAAATCAGAGACAGCGCGGATGCAGTGTCCTCAGCAAAAAAAGCAGTTGCCATCGCGATGGCTCAAAATGAGCAGGAAAAGCGTCAACACGCAAAGCTTGCGGCACGAATTGAAGACCTGGAAGCCCGCACCATCGCAGCGCTCGAACAGGGTGAAGATGGACTGGCTAAAGAAGCGGCGGAAGCAATCGCCATTCTTGAAGCAGAAAGAGATGCATCAGAGCAGGCTCAATCAAGTTTCACTAAAGAAATAGAGCGTTTGAAGCGTGTTGTGCTTCAGTCAGAGGCGCGTCTTAGAGATCTGAAACGCGGCCAACGCATTGCGGATGCAACAGACAAAACGCAGCGCCTACGCCAATCGGCACCGAATTCCGGCCTCTCTGCCCTACAAGATGCGGAAAGCACCCTCACCCGTCTGCGCGAACGCCAAATGGAAATGGATGCAGCTACCAATGCGCTGGATGAGATGTCGGAGGAGAACAATCCGGAGGCAATCGCCCAGAAGCTTTCTGAAGCAGGATGCGGCGCTCCGATCACGTCAACGGCAGATCAGGTTCTGGCTCGCCTTCAAAAGAAGACGGCAAAAAAATCCAAGAAACAAGACTAACCCAAACCTCAATCAATCAATCAAACAAACAACACATCTAACTAACGGAGTAACTCAAATGAATAACCCTAACTACGCACCAAAAGACTCACACGCTTTCAAAATGTTCACAATGGCCTCATTCGGCATTGCAGCTCTGATGCAGGCAGGCGGAATCTACTTCATGGAAGCAAGCTTCGCCGCCAAAGGCTTCTATGCAATGGCTTCCTTAATGCTTGTGCATACGGCGATCTCAGTGACCAAGATGCTGCGCGACGACCATGAATCACAGCGCATCTACAACAAGCTGGAAGACGCGAAAACTGAAAAGCTTCTGACTGAATATACCGAGAGCGATGAATAAAAAGAAACAAACCTAAAACGAAAAAGCCGGGCATTGCCCGGCTTTTTGCATTCAAATCAAAATGTTTGGATTAGCCAACGATCTCGTTGCCGCCAAACCAGAATGCGATTTCTTCTGCAGCTGTTTCAGGTGCATCTGAACCGTGTACTGAGTTTTCGCCCAATGAAAGCGCGAATTCTTTACGGATTGTGCCTTCATCTGCTTCTGCCGGGTTTGTTGCACCCATGACTTCGCGGTTTTTAAGGATAGCGTTTTCACCTTCAAGAACCTGAACAACGGTTGGGCCTGAAGACATGAATTCAGTCAACTCACCAAAGAACGGGCGCTCTGAGTGCACGGCGTAGAATGCTTGTGCCTGAGCAAGGCTCATGTGAATGCGTTTTGCTGCAACAACACGGAGGCCAGCTTCTTCAAGCTTGGCTGTGATAGCGCCTGTTAGGTTGCGCTTTGTTGCGTCTGGTTTGATCATTGAAAATGTGCGTTCGATCGCCATGTGTCATGTCCTGTCAAATTGAGGGAGAGATTTGCGGCGCTTATACGCGCGGTAGCATTCCGCTTCAAGTGTTGATTTTACACAACTTAACAGTCACAAGGGCATCATGCTTAAACTAACTGACCTTACGCTTCATATTGTTGGCCGCCCACTGCTGGAAAACGCGTCTATGACCTTGCCCAAAGGCGCCCGCGCTGGCCTTGTCGGTCGTAATGGCTGCGGGAAAACCACGCTCTTTAAGGCGATCACCAAGGACCATCCAACGGAAACGGGCTCGATTGAACTTGCGCGCGGCTGGCGGATTGGTCAAGTAGCGCAAGAAGCACCCGGCACAGAAGAAAATCTGCTGCAAATTGTTCTCAAGGCGGATGAAGAACTAACCAGACTACAGGCGGAAGCCGAAACCGAGACAGACCCAACGCGCATTTCGGAAATTCAGGAACGCCTCACAGACATTGAAGCGCATTCTGCAGAATCACGCGCGGCAACCATTCTCTCAGGGCTTGGCTTTAATTCGGAAGCGCAGATGCGCCCGGCAAGTTCATTTTCCGGCGGGTGGCGCATGCGCGTGGCCTTGGCGAGCGTTCTCTTCTCGCAGCCTGACCTTCTCCTACTCGATGAGCCGACCAACTATCTCGATCTGGAAGGCACGCTTTGGCTGGAGAATTATATCTCGCGATATCCGGGTACCGTTCTTATTATCAGCCACGACCGCGATTTGTTGAATACGGCCGTTGACACGATCATCCACATGGAAGGTCAGAAGCTCAATCTATACAAAGGCGGGTATGATGCGTTTGAGAAGCTACGGGCTGAGCAACGCGAATTGGCTGAAAAAACCCGTGCCAAGGTGGAAGCACAAGCGGCTCACATGCAAGCCTTTGTGGATCGCTTTCGCTATAAAGCTTCTAAGGCAAAGCAAGCACAATCGAAACTCAAGGCAATTGCCAAACTGCGCCCGCCTGCTCTTTTGGAAGAGAGCGGCACCATGCCGATTCAATTTCCAAATCCAGAACGACTATCCGCCTCTCCGATGATCAAATTGGAGAATGTAAAATGCGGATACACATCGGAAACATCTATCCTCTCGCAGATCAAATTGAACATCGACGCCGATGACCGCATCGCACTTCTTGGTGCAAATGGAAATGGGAAATCGACCTTTGCAAAACTCTTGTCAGACCGCCTTCCGCATGTAGACGGCACGCTCGTCAAAGCGCCGAAGATTAAGGTTGCCATGTTTGCACAACATCAGATGGATGACCTGCATGCAGACCAAACGCCGATTGATCATATCCGCCCGCTTATGCTGCATGCGCCTGAAGCAAAGGTTCGCTCCAAGGTCGCTCAGCTCGGCCTCAACCATGAGCGCATGGAAACCAAATGTGCGAACCTTTCCGGCGGCGAGAAGGCACGTCTTCTGCTGGGGCTTTGCACTTTCCATGGGCCTGATCTTTTGATCCTGGATGAGCCAACCAACCACCTCGACGTGAGCGCCCGCGAAGCACTTGTGCATGGCATCAACGAGTTCAAAGGTGCGGTTATTCTCATCAGCCACGACCGGCATTTGATCGATGCTACAATGGACCGTTTATGGCTTGTGCATGATGGCAAGGTCGGGGCCTATGACGGCGATATGGAAGCCTATCGCAAACTGGTTCTGAGCATTAGCCGCAAGCAAAATTCGAGCAAAGACGAAAGTGCCGAAAAGCCAAAAACCAAACATCAAAGCAAAAAAGAAGCGGCCGAAAAACGCGCGAACCTTGCGCACATAAAGTCAGAAATCTCCAAGAAAGAGAAGCAAATTCAAAAGCTTGAAGAAGCACTTGGAAAACTTGATTCAAGCCTTGCGACGCCCGGGATTTACGAAAATTATCCGGAAAAAGCCACTAAGTTTGCAAAACAACGCGCTGCAGCGCAAGGCATGTTGGCACAAGTTGAGGAGGAATGGTTGCAGCTTGGTGCGGAGCTAGAGGCGCAAGGATAGCAAGCGTTATGCCCTCAAACCAAAACGGGTATATTTACCTGGCAAGATTTTCCAGAAATTCGGCGCTTTCCTTATCTGCC
>CALLHT010000137.1 GCA_938009335.1 uncultured Rhizobiaceae group bacterium | reverse complement strand
TCTTTCTTGTCGTTGACGACATTCATGCTGGCAACGGCCCCTTCACCCAAGGCAATAGATGCAAACGGCCCGCCATGGCACATATGGCCTTTATCCTGAGGGTCCATAGGGGGTTCATTGGCCAGAACTTCCTCAGCAAATTGCTCCGCATTATCCTTCGGTCGATACCCCAGAAAACTTGCATTGGCATTATCTACCGGAGCGCGGTCATTGTTTGAAACACCATAGATGACAGAGAATCCGGTAACCGGCGTATCAATTGCTCGCGTAACCAGTTGAACCAAATCACCATAGGATAGCCATGAACCAAGTGCGCGCGCATTGTTCACGCCTTCATAGGAGAGGCAGGAGAGAATGCGCAGGTGAACACTTTCAAGACCACGCTTCTCCCAATACATTTTGCCGAGGTCTTCTGTGAAACACTTGGCCAATCCATAGAACGTGTCAGGACGATGTGGCACGTCGGTGCCAATAAACTCGTTTTTGGGATACATGCCGACAGCGTGAATAGAGCTTGCATAGATCACGCGTTTCGCACCATGTTTAAAAGCGGATTCCCAAATGTTGTAAGAGCCGACAAAGTTTGGCCCTAAGAGTTTTTCGAACGGACCTTCATCTACAAATGCACCAAAGTGGATGACCATATCTGCACCTTCAACAACCTTATAAATGTCGTCAAAAGAAGCGAGATCAGCCTGCATATAGGTTTCACCATCATACAGATTACCGATGTCATCCGCGATATCGGTAGAGATCAGGCTATCGGCCATTTTTGCGAGCGGCTCGCGCAAATAAGAGCCAAGACGTCCTGCGGCACCAGTGAGTACAAGTTTCATTAGATAACTGCCTTTTCTACGAATTTGGTTTGTGTCTCGATCCGCTCATATCCGAAGGGTGAAAGATCAAGGGAGCGATATTCGCCATAGGCAATGAGTTCAGCAACACCGCGCCCCATGGCAGGGGATTGTTGTAAACCATGACCGGAGAAGCCATTTACAAAAATGAAATTCTCAACCTTTGTATGCGCGCCAATAATGGCATTTTGGTCAAACGTATTGAATGCATAATGGCCGACCCAGGTATTGGTCAGCTTGATCGCTTCAAACTGGGGAATACGCGTTGCAATAATCGGCCAGATATAATTTTCCCACAGTGAATGATCGATCTCGAAATCATCATAGGCAACTGCCGGATCATCAGCTCCGCTGATTGAGGGTGGACAACCCGCCAGATAGTATTGACCATCGGTGCGCATGTGTACGCCCGAAGGGTCGATGGTCAATGGCAGATCACGGTCCAAAGGCTGCTCTGCGTCAAAGATGAATGTGTAACGCCGGCGGGGTTCTACCGGAATTTCGATGCCCGCCATTCGGGAAGTTTCGACTGCCCGAGGCCCAGAACAGTTAATTACCTTGCCGCAGGAAATCACATCGCCTGTGCTTAGCGTAATCGTTTCAACCGCAGAGCCGGTTGCGTTCAATCCCATCGCCACAACTTCATTGGCGCAATATTCTGCACCGTTTGCGCGTGCCTTCTTGCGCCACCAATCAAAAATTGTGCCACCATCGAAATAACCTTCATCAATCAGGTTATGATTGCCCGCAACAATATCATCCACATTATAGAATGGATAATCGGCCTTGATTTCTGCTGCGCTCATGTGGCGCGTGCCGGAACCAAGTTTTTCTTGAATGGCCTGAGATTCTTTTAGCGTTTCCGCAAAAGCTTCATCCCCCGCCAGATACATGTAGCCATAGTTTTGCAAGATGATTTCAGGCGCCTCATCATCTGCCATAAACTCGCGAAAATTCTTGATGAATTCTGCACCAAACTGTGAAACTTTGACATTCACTTCAGCTGAGAATTGCTGGCGAATGCATGAATTGGTATGCGCTGTGGATGAAAATTCATAACTGGGATCACGCTCTACTACCAAGATAGATCCATCAAAATCCGGATTGCGGGAAAGCCACCACGCAACCGATGAGCCATACATGGCGCCCCCAACTATGACGACATCATAAGACTTTTGTTGAGGCGATTGAAAATTTGCAGCCACGAAATACCCTCCAAAGCATTTTTGCCGATTTACAAAGTGGTAGAACCATCGCTAAGAGGGGTCAAACTTTTTCAAGTTTGGACCTATATACAGGGCAATCTGGCCAACCACAAAATTGGAAACTTGAACACGATGTATGAACTAGACCCACGCCTCGCCGGTGACACGATCCATGTAGGATCGCTCGGCACTTCAGATCTACTGCTAATGAATGATAGCCGTTGGTTCTGGCTGATTCTTTCACCCCGTATTGAAGATGCTGTGGAATGGCATGAGCTTCATACAGATCAACGCCAAGACATTGATTTTGAAATTGCCAATGTGGCGGCTGTCTTGAAGGGCATGTCTTCCTGCAAGAAGGTCAACATCGCCAGTCTTGGCAATGTCGTGGATCAACTGCACATTCACATCGTGGCACGTAACGAAGAAGATGAGAACTGGCCAAACCCGGTCTGGGGACATGGCAATAAAGTTCCGTACAACGAAGATGCCGCGCTGCAGATCATTGAGGTTTTGCGAGAACATTTGGATCTGGAAGCATTAAATGACTATTGATTTTGATAGGCTTCCCTCGCCCGAACCAAGCTCATTGGTCGGGTTTTCCAACAATCGTTTGATCAGGGATGCCGAGAACCGCAGCGAAGAAACGATCCAAGAAGCGCTAAGTGCCGACACGACGCGATATTTCATCTTCTCGCGTGGGCGTGTGATCTTGCATAAAGCCGATAAGACAGACGTGCTTTTTAAAAAGAGCGCCGTTGAAGCATTTGATCCGCAATATGAGAAAGCAATCTTACTCGGTGATGCAAACGATGGCGCGCGGATTGCGGTTCCTTGCAAGGTTGATACAGAAACCCTTGAGGAACCCTGGACCAGTTATGATCTGCGTAGTCTCTTGTACTCTGGCTCCGTTGGTGAAGAAGATGCAGGGGCCATCGCGCAAGCCAGCTCCATGCTCTATTGGAATGCAACCAATCGTTTTTGCGGCAAATGTGGCACTGCGTCTGAAAGCAAGATTGGCGGCTATCGCCGTGATTGCCCAAACTGCGATCATCGGATTTTCCCTCGTACGGACCCGGTTGTGATCATGCTTCCTATTCAGGGTGAGCGGTGCGTTATGGGCCGCAGTCCGCATTTTCCGCCTGGCTGGTTCTCCACCCTCGCAGGCTTTGTGGAACCGGGCGAAACGATGGAAGATGCCATGCGTCGCGAAACCTTTGAGGAAAGCGGCGTGCATGTGGGTCGCGTAAAATATCACGCGAGCCAGCCTTGGCCCTTTCCGCATTCCCTTATGCTTGGTTTATATGGGGAAGTTACCTCAAACGAAATCAATATGGATGAGTCCGAGCTTGAAGATTGTCGCTGGTTTACCCGCGAAGAAGTCAAGCTGATGATCCGCGAAGAGCACCCTGATGGCTTCATCTGCCCGCCCAACAAGGCGATCTCGTCGGCATTGATAAGACACTGGGCTGAGGGTTAGGCTCTGTTTGCCACTTTGGCTGCTTGTTTCGCTCCAAAGGGGAAGAAAAAACGGCTGATCAATAGAATCAACAATGCCGCAAATATGAAAGCCCCGAATAATAATCCCGCAATGCCACCAGAAATGATGGTAAGTGTTTCAGGAAATGCCACCAAGAAAAATCCGATCAGAATTATGCTAAAAACGAACTGAATTCCGGTGAAGCGTAAAGCCATACTCCAAGACAGACTTGATTCAGGAACCTCGTTGGTTTCCTTATACCACGTACTACCTGCCCACATGGCTGGTATCATGGTCGTGATCACAAGCGGGACACCACGCGGCATTTCTGCGCCAAACGTATCAAGCAGAAAGCCGATACCAACGCTGATCACCATAGCCGCAAGCACATAGAGCGCATATCGTTTGCAAATAAACCCGGTCATGATTTCCTCCCCATCACGCTATCATGTACCGTATCGGACGGCGGCACGAACGCAACCTTAAACATCGGCCGTAAACTCTAAGGTAAATATAACTCGCTTTTCACGCCCAGATAATTGTCCCAAGCAAACCAGTAAGAAATATGCCCGGCAACGCGGGGTCGACGTGTTTTACCATCTTCCGAAACAAGAAAATTCTCGGTTACGCGCCAGCGGACACCTTGCGATGAAACTATCCCGTCAGGAAGCGCAACGAAGCTTTCATTCTTCGCTCGTTCATAGGCGCGGACAGTTCTGGTTTTTGCATCCCCTATCAACACAACATCCATCAAGCCTACACGGTCATTGATGACTTGTTTGTTTTTGAACGCATCCAATGGCCAGGCTTTTGCTGCCCCTAAATGTCGAATTCCAAACACATAATCTTTGCGAACCACTTTACTTTCATCACCCACCGCAGCCGGGAACATGAGGTCGGGCGATGCAAAATACTCGCGATAAACATGGCCTGAATCGTAATTTCGGAAATAGCCTGTATTAAGAGAGAGCACTTTGGATTTAGGATGTTCCTTTTCCCAACTCTCCCACGTGGTGATGGTGACCGGGCGGATTTTCAGTTTAACGCCTTTGTCGACCATAGGCCCGATCACGGGTTCCCCTGTGAACTGATTCCAAACGCTATTGGTTTTCCTGTCAAACATCAGCTTGTTGGAGCGATAGAGCAGCCCCGTAGATCCGAAAACCAGCGGTCCGGCATCTCCTTCAATCTGCGTATCGAACAAAATTCCGGCGCCACATAATGTGCAATAGGCAAGCGCTACCGGCACGCCGCCAATCACGTCATTGAACATTTCATGCCACCCCATAATACGCAGCGGGTAAGCGCGCGCATCGCCATTAATCTCCACCCCAAACACCAGATCATCCGGCTTGAGATATTTGGCAAAAGTGGATGAAATCATGCGCGGGTTGTCGAGCGGCGGGATTTTATCAAATAGCGCACCACCCCACGCGATTTCCTCCAAACGGATTTTCATCCGATCTCGATTGCCATAAGGAGCTTTGAAAAGACCGAGAAATTTCTTGTCCGTATTGCCAAGCAGCCAGAGCTTTATCTCACGAAAGCTCTCATGCGGAACAATATCCGGATGCTGCTCCTGCCAGACATAAGCTTCATGCCAATCATACAGTCGTGTGCCTGCAAGTTTTGAGAGGGCATCACCCACATAAACATTGTTGCGGGTCCAGCGCATGGCAAGCACAAAGGTCGGGATCAGGCTCTTGTCGTCGAGCGCTACGAGCTTTTCAACAACCGCGCGTTTCTCCTCCCCCTGAACGGTGAAAACCTGACGGCTGAGCTTTGCGATATCCACCTCTGCACGAGCGGGTAATGTCGCAAAAGCCAAGAATATTAGAGATGCAATCGTTCTGAACATGTCCACATGTTACGCAAAACAAAACGGCTTTACAGCACAAGAAATCTCACGTTGTGGTTAGGTGATTAAAAACCACCCCTTGCCAGACAAGGAACGGTTTTATACAGCATATTTGGCTTGGTTTGATGGTTACGCAGCCAGCACTTTCTCCAAGACGGCGTCAAACCGTTCCACAGCACCATCAACATCTTGCAGCTTATCAATACCGAATAGGCCAATTCGGAAAGATTTATAATCTTCGCCTTCATCACACATCAGTGGAACACCAGCGGCAATCTGCATGCCATTTGCTGCGAATTTCTTGCCATTTTGAATATCTGGATCATCCGTGTAGCTGACCACAACACCCGGCGCATGGAAGCCTTCAGCAGCAACACTTTTAAATCCGGTACCTTCAAGCGATGTACGAATCCGGGAGCCGAGCTCAAACTGGTTTTCCTTTACCCTAGAGAAGCCGTATTCCTTGGTTTCCATCACAATATCGCGGAAACGTTTAAGTGCATCGGTGGGCATTGTTGCATGATAGGCATGGCCGCCGTTTTCATAAGCCAGCATGATGTCATGCCACTTTTTCAGATCGCATGCGAAAGATGTACTTTGCGTATCAGCCATCACTTCCAACGCTTTCTCGCTCAGCATGACAATGCCTGCGGCTGGCGATGCCGACCAGCCTTTTTGGGGCGCGCTGATCAACACATCCACGCCGCAGGCTTTCATGTCGACCCAGATACAACCCGATGCAATGCAATCGAGAACAAACAGGCCACCATGTTCATGAACTGCATCTGCAGCTGCTTTGATGTAACTATCCGGCAACATCATGCCGGCAGAAGTTTCCACATGCGGTGCAAACACCACATCAGGTTTTTCCTCTCGAATGCGTTGAACAAGGTCTTCAATCGCCGTTGGAGCAAACGGGGCCTGGGTGTTGTCCATACCGCGTTGCGCCTTCATCAACGTAGAAGTTGCAGGCATGTTGCATGCATCAAAAATTTGAGTCCAGCGATAAGAGAACCAGCCGTTGCGTACGATCATCGTATTTTTGTCAGTGGCAAATTGGCGTGCAACTGCTTCCATGCCAAACGTGCCGCCACCGGGAATAAGTGCCACACCTTCTGCATTGTAGACTTCTTTCATGGCGGAGGAGATATCACGCATCACACCCTGAAATTCCTGAGACATATGGTTGAGAGAACGGTCTGTGAAAACAACAGAATATTCCAGAAGGCCATCGGGATCGACATCGTTGCGAAGGGCAGGCATTTTCTACTCCGTGAAAAAATTAATAAGAATTTCATACCACTGGTTTGTGGCTGCACAATTACAAATGTGTATGATTTGTTGTGGCGCTCGATAAAAACTGTAACTTTTGTAAACAAAAAAGCAGGGCCTGAGCCCTGCTTTAAATTTGGAGGTTTTTTGCGTACTATCCGCGTGAAAATTCCGGATAGGCTTCGACACCCACTTCGGCTTTGTCGAGGCCAAGCGCTTCGTCTTCTTCGGAAGCGCGGATCCCGATGGTCACCTTCAAGATTGTCCAGAGGATTGCTGATGCAACCACTGTGAAGATACCGTAAGCAAGGATACCAACAATCTGAGTGCCGAGGCTTGCGTCGCCGTTTGAGAAGACAACTGCAATGGTGCCCCAGATGCCTGCGATCAGGTGAACTGGAATAGCGCCAACCACATCGTCGATTTTAAACTTATCGAGCATCGGTACAGCGAAGACCACGATTGCACCACCGACGCCACCAATCAGGATTGAGGCAAATGCGCTTGGGGCAAGCGGTTCAGCAGTGATTGAAACAAGACCTGCAAGTGCGCCGTTCAATGCCATGGTGACATCAATCTTTTTGTAAACGATCTGCATCAGAATGATTGCTACCACCACGCCGCCTGCTGCTGCAAGGTTAGTGTTTGCAAAGATGCGTGACACGTCAGACACGTCTGCGTTTGAACCCATTGCCAGCTGTGATCCGCCGTTAAAGCCGAACCAACCCAGCCACAAGATGAACGTACCAAGTGTTGCCAGCGGGATGTTTGAACCCGGCATTGGTACCACGCGACCATCTTCTGTGTATTTGCCCTTACGAGCACCAAGGATGATTGCGCCTGTAAGCGCTGCCCAGCCACCGACTGAGTGAACGATGGTCGAACCGGCAAAGTCTGAGAAACCCATTTCTGACAGCCAGCCGCCACCCCACTGCCAAGAGCCAGAGATCGGGTAAAGAATACCGGTCAGGATCGCAACGAAGATAAGGAAAGGCCAAAGCTTGATGCGTTCGGCAACGGTGCCTGAAACGATTGATGCTGTTGCGGCACAGAAGACCATCTGGAAGAACCAGTCCGAGGCAACCGAATAATCGCCTTCGTTTGCTTCGCCAGCGCCCGGCCAGCTGTAAGGTGCGAAGGATCCAATCCATCCACCGTTGTCACCAACACCGGAATACATCAGGCTGTAACCGCAAACCCAGAACATGATCCCGGCGATTGAGTAAAGCGCGATGTTTTTAAGACACTGCATCGAAACGTTCTTGGAGCGAACAAGTCCCGCTTCGAGCATGGCAAATCCTGCCGCCATGAACATCACGAGGAACCCACCCATCAGGAAGAGGACGGTGTTAAAGATGAAAGCAGTCTCAGCCTGAACGCCTTCTAGAGTTGCTTCTTGAGCCAATGCAGGACTGCTTGCTATCGCAAAAGCAGCAGTCAGGAGCATCAGCTTCTTGTTTTTGATAAACATGATTTTTTCCCTGAAATTGAATGTCGTTTACAATGCGTCTGCGCCGGACTCACCGGTTCTTATTCGCATGGCTTGTTTGAGGTCATAGACAAAGATCTTGCCGTCGCCGATTTGTTCGGTTCGGGCAGCTTCTGCAATCGCTTCTACCGCTTTGTCAGTGATCGCGTCGTCCACCGCGAGTTCGATCTTGATCTTCGGCAAGAAGTTGATTGCGTATTCTGTCCCGCGATAAATCTCTGTATGCCCTTTTTGACGGCCATACCCTTTGACTTCGCTGACGGTCAGTCCTTCGACGCCGACTTCGCCAAGCGCTTTGCGGACTTCATCAAGTTTAAACGGCTTGATGATCGCCATAATGATGTTCATGCTTGATCCCTTTGTTGCTTCATTGGTTTCAGCATCACGGGGAGTTTTATGTTGCTTCCAGCCTGCCCGCGACGCCACTCGCGAACTTCCTAAACTTTGAGAAGTGCTTCGTCTGTTGCTAGTTATCGCAAGATGTGTTGCAAAAAATGCAACACTTGACTAAAACCTTTGAAAACTGGGGAGAGTCATGCGCCATTTATTGCCGTACAAATATATAGAAGAAATTGCTAAGGCCGGTTCAATCCGTAAAGCTGCGGAAGTTTTGGCGATTACGCCATCCGCCCTGAACCGCCGATTATTATCGATAGAAGACGAATTGGGCGTTCAGATTTTTGAGCGACTGGCAGTTGGAGTCCGCCTTAATACGGCAGGGGAATTGCTGCTCAAACATATCAGGAACCAGATGTCCGATCTGGAACGGGTTAAATCTCAGATTGCGGATTTGTCCGGTCAACGACGCGGGTCGGTTGCCATTGCATGCAGTCCGGAATTGACGGGCGGATTTCTGCCGCAGCAGGTGCAAGCCTATCAAAGTGAATTTCCCGGGGTAACCTTTAAGATCAATCGGCGGTTTCGAAATGATATTGAGCAGGCTTTGGTAGAGTTTCAATCCGATGTAGCATTTGTATATGAACCGCTGAAGCTTGCAGATTTTCAGACGCTTCACACATTGCAACAGCCATTGTTATGCATGATGGAGCCGGATCATCCTTTAGCTGCTCGTGATTCCTTGCGTCTCTATGAATGCGCGGAATTTCCGCTTTTGCTGCCAGAAACGTCTTGGGGCATAAGGCATCTGTTGGATCAATCAGCCGTACGGCTAGGGCTTAATCTAAGGTCAGTCATTCAGTCCGATGCGCGAGAGTTTTTGCGCGACTACAAACGCCAATATTTGCAGCTTTCGTTTGAAATTCCGATCAATGCCGAGCGCGCAACGGAAGGCGGAAGACTGGTAGCGGTCCCGCTTAACCCCCTCGATGTGCCTGCTGGAAATATATTCGTAGGCCACTTAAAGGGACGAACGCTGCCTGTGGCGGCAGCGCGGTTTTTGGAGCAAGTTACGACCGAGATGGCAAAGCGTTTTCAAACTTTGCCGTCTTAATTCAGGTCTCGCTTATGAAAATCGTTTCTGAACTTCAGCAACGATTTCTTGCGAACCAAAGCGCATCGGGTCAACGCATGGCAGGCCATGCTCTTCACCGGTTTTGGCAAGGTATGCTTTTGCTTCATCTTCACCCAGAGCAGCAGTGTTGACGCAAATGCCGACACACTGTGTGTTTGGGTTGGTGAGTTTGCCCATGGCTGTTGCCATATCAATCACCTGCTGGATTGTAGGCAAAGGTGTTTGCACGCCGCGCATGGTGGTGCGCGTTGGCTCATGACATACGACAAATGCATCCGGCTGTGAGCCATGTAACAAACCCAGTGTAACACCGGAGAAAGCAGGGTGGAATAAAGAGCCCTGACCTTCAATCACCTGCCACATGTCTTCATCACAATCGGGTGTCAGCCATTCAGCAGCACCTGAAATGAAGTCCGCAACGACCGCATCAAGCGCAACGCCGCGTTCTGCGATCAGTTTGCCGGTTTGGCCTGTTGCGCAGAATTCCGCTTTCATTCCGGCTGCTTTCATGTCGCGTTCGATGCAAAGCGCTGAGTATTTTTTACCAACAGAGCAATCAGTGCCAACCGCAAGAAGGCGCTTACCAGTACGCTTTGTGCCTTTGCCAGTTGCAAAGTTTACGTCCGAATGGCGAAGGTCATGAAGCTCTGCGCTGTTTTTCTCTGCAGCTTCCGCAATCGCCGGGATTGACCCCAAACGCACATGCAACCCGCAGGCTACGTCCATGCCAGCATTGATCGCGTCAACAATGTATTCGATCCAGCTGTCTTTCAACATGCCGCCGGAGTTCACCGCACCAACGACGAAGGTTTTCGCGCCAGCTGCAACACCTTCTTCGATGTTCATGTCTGTGATGCCAAGATCGGCATTGCAACCTTCTAGGCGCATCTGGCCAACAACTTGATCAGGACGCCAATCGACAACGCCTTGCGCAGTTTTCGCTGCCAGCATATCCGGCACATCGCCGATGAAGAGTAGGTAAGGTTTTTTCAGTGCCATGAAACTCAAGCCCCATATGTTTAGGATTTTCGGGACGTAACCACGGATTCATTTTAGAGACAAATTACCAGATTGTCCTATTGATGGTGCCAGAATCCGCCTCAAACATACACATAGGCGCAGGTCGTAGACCCGGCGAGTTTTTCAGAACCCTGTTGGCGGATTTCAATTCGCACATTTGCCATGCGGCGACCGTTCGAAAGAATGATTGCCTCCGCCTCCATGATGCCTTTTGCAAGGGGCCGCATGAAGTGCGTGGTCATGTCGACAGTCGTCATGATCCGCTGTTCTTCATTATGGGCGAAAAGCGTCATTACCCCAACCGTATCCGCAATCGCAGCAATTGCCTGACCGCAGACAATATCGCCCGTGCGCATGACAAACTCGCCAGCAGGAATCGTGAATCGAGCGCCGTTATCGATGATTTCGACCGGATCAATTTCCAGCTGCTGAACCATGGGTGCAAAGACCTTAGCTCGCATATCGCGAAGTTGTTCGAGATTAAGTCCCTTGTTGCTCATAATCACTCCACCGCTTTCAATTTAGGACGTGCTTCGCTGTCAATCGCTTTTGGTTCTTCGAATTCCAGGTCTGTGATCTTGGTCCCGCGCTTGGTGACTTTTTCCGTTGAAATGAGAATGTCACCCACGTCTTTTTGTGCTTGGCGGAAGTGATTGTCGAGCTTGCGGACCCGATCATCAAGACGTCCCACATCTTCCATCAAGGTTACAATCTCGCGTTGGATTAGGTGCGCTTGCTCGCGCATACGCACATCCTTCAAAACCGATTGCATCACCTGAATGGAAAGCATGAGAAGGGAAGGGGAAACGATGACCACGCGCGCCTTATGCGCCTTTTGAACGAGGCTCTCAAAATTCTCATGAATTTCCGCGAAGATTGATTCCGAAGGCACGAACATAAAGGCTGTGTCCTGCGTTTCGCCTTTCAGGAAATATTTCTCTGAAATCGCTTTTAAATGCACTTCCACATCACGCTTGAAAGTCTGCGCAGCAATTTTGCCTTGCTCAGGTGTTTCAGCATCACGGATGCGGTGCCAGCTTTCTAATGGAAACTTCGCATCAATGACCAGTGGCGGCGTGTCGTTCGGCATATGGATGATACAGTCCGGGCGCGAGTTGTTTGATAAGGTCGCCTGAAATTCGAAGCTCCCCATCGGCAAGCCATCTTGCACAATCTGCTGCATGCGCCCTTCGCCAAAAGCACCACGGGTTTGTTTGTTGGAGAGGATGTTTTGCAATTCAACCACCTGCCCAGCGAGACCCATAATATTGTTTTGAGCCGTATCGATCACCGCCAAACGCTCCTGTAGTTTGGTCAGGCTTTCTTGTGTGTTCTTAGTCGTCTCAGAGATTGATTGGCCAATCCGGCCTGACATGCCCTCAAGGCGCTCATTAACCGCGTGCATCATATCGCCTTGGCGGGTTGAGAAAATCTCACTCATGGTCTGCATGCGGCCCGTAAGCTCGTTCTGGCTTGCAACCAGTTCCGCCATGCGGGCCTCTGCCTCTCGTGCGCGCTCAAGGGCTGCCGCTTCACGCGCTGCGCGTTCCTTTGATGCTCGGATTGATGAAAAGGCGAAATACAGAAGGATTAATCCAACTACGATTGCCAGCCCAACCAACACATCACCAAGGGAGAAATTGGATTGGCCTAGCGTGAGGACAGTTTGATTAAAAAAGGCGTTGAGTTCTTCAGATAAAGTCATGGGGCAAGTGTAACCGATTCCACGCAAACGCAAAAGAACAAAACAAGAATGAATACATGCTGGGGAAAATGTTTGACCCGCTCTCGTCAAACGCCTATGTCAGCCCCATGGCAAAGCGAGAGATTATCACTATTCCAGACGCGAAACTGCGCGAAATATCGCGACCAGTTGGACAGGTAACGCCTGAACTTCTGGAACTGCTCGATGATATGGCGGAAACCATGTATGCAGCGCCCGGCATTGGTTTGGCAGCAATCCAGATTGCAGAACCGGTGCGTGCCTTGGTTGTGGATTGTGATTACCGCTCAAAGAAGGAAGAAGAGGGCGGAGAAGTTGCCCGCGATGCTGAACCGGATGAAGAAACAAAGAACACGATCTTCATGATCAATCCGGAGATTGTCGGCTTTTCGGATGAACCTTCAACTTATGAAGAAGGCTGTCTGTCTATTCCGGACTATTATGCCGAGGTTGAGCGTCCGGCTGGTTGTGTAGTGAAGTATTTTGACCGTGATGGCAAAGAGCAGGTTCTCAAGGCTGAGGGGCTTTTGTCCACTTGCGTTCAGCATGAGTTGGACCACCTGGATGGCAAGTTGTTTATTGATCTGATGTCGAAACTGAAGCGCGATCGTGTGATCAAAAAGTTTACCAAAATCGCAAAGCAAAACGGCACGCTTCCAGACAAGCGCATGATCGGGTAGGCCCATGCCGCTACGCATCATTTTCATGGGTACGCCCGATTTCTCTGTTTCCTCACTCGTTGCTTTGGTCGAACGCGGTCATGAGGTTGTTGCGTGTTATTCGCAGCCGCCAAGGCCTGCGGGACGACGTGGGTTGGAATTGAAAAAAAGCCCGGTTCACGAAAAAGCGGAAGAGTTAGGCATTCCGGTGTTTACGCCAGAAAGTCTAAAGGGCGAAGCTGAGCAAGCAGAATTTGCCAGCCACAACGCGGATGTTGCCGTGGTGATCGCCTATGGCCTGTTGCTGCCGAAATCCATT